>CAYSIO010000065.1:0-7297 GCA_964431115.1 uncultured Vampirovibrio sp. | reverse complement strand
CAATAATTTCTCTATACGCTAAAGCAGCTTTTACAGGTACCGGATTTGGTGCCATAAATAGTTTTTTGAAAATTGGATATAATTTTAAGTGCATATTCTTAGCTGTCATAGCATCGCCGGTTTTGAAGTTTCTAATCATAGATTTAATTTCTTTACCAAACAAGTGAGAAGCAACTGAAATTACACCGTGAGCTCCCATAGATAGCATCGGAAGAGTTAAACTGTCATCACCTGAATAAATAGCAAAATCGCCAGGACAAGAAGCTCTAAGCTCACTAACTGCGTCCATATCACCGTAGCTTTGTTTTATTGCTACAATATTTTCATATTTTCTTGCAAGAGTTTTAACTGTTTCAACAGACATGTTAACACCTGTTCTTGAAGGAATATTGTATAAAATTACAGGTAAGTCTACAGCCTCTGCCACAGCTGAAAAGTGTTCAATCATACCTGCTTGAGAAGGCTTGTTGTAGTATGGAACAACAGAAAGAATTGCGTCAGCATCATTCTTTTGAGCTAATTTAGCTGTTTTAACAGCAGTTTCTGTTGAATTAGAACCTGTTCCCATAATAACTTTGGCTTGTTTATTTACAGCTCTTTTTGCACTACATAGAATTTCAATCTCTTCATCATATGTTAAAGTTGGAGCTTCTCCGGTTGTTCCTGTAACTAAAACAGCATCAGAACCGGTATTTGCAAGCTGATGAGCAAGAGTCTCCACTTTATCATAATCAACATCTCTTTTTTCATTGAATGGAGTTACCATTGCCGTAATAACTTCGCCCGCATCATATCTCATAATTTATACTCCTTTTTTCCTATCTAATTTTAACTCAAACACAAGACTAGTAAAAGTTTAAATCTTTTTTAATAAACTGATGAACTTCATAAGTATCATTCTCAATCTGAAAAATTCCAAGCTGAGAAGTTTCATACCCTTGATCTCTATTAAAAGTATACCTATAAACCGTATCCGAAAAAGCTACTATTTTGTTTAAAAATTTTAAATCAATCAGTTTCTTTAACTGCGCCATTTCTTTTTTTGTATCATTACCAAGTATTTGAACACAGATTAAATAATCAATAGGCGCTTTTGATTTCGGTAACTTTTCAAAAACATCCAAAATGCTATCTATCTTTGCAAATGATTCAAATGTATACAAAAAGCCTTTTTCATATTTTTGAGGACAAACACTTGTTTTGCCGATTAAAAATTTATTCATTAACTGATTTTGCTCATCAAGATTAACATTATATTCTTTGTGAGCATACTTTGGTTTTACAGATGTTTGAACGTATACCTGATATCTTTTTATCTTAGTCTGTTCGTTGCTATGTTGCACCTCCAAAGATTTGTTATACATATCTTCTTCAATTTTTCTGACTATCTTTTGACCTTCACCATAAGCTTCTTCTATAGTGTTTGAGGCAATTTCCGCAAAATGACCCAGTGCATATAATGCTCCCAAAATAAGCAAAACCACTAAATATTTGAATTCAAAAACAGCTGCAAACAGATTTATAGAACCATTTGAAATATAACCTCCGATATCAAGTAAAAAATCAAAAAACGGAGCAAAAAAATTAAGCCAAGTCCAAGAATAATCAGCCAAATTTTGTATCCAATATAATAAAAGCATAAGCATTAAAAAAACAGAAATAATTTTAACGAAATGAGAACTGTTTTTTAAAAACTCAAAAATTTTCAACATAACTTTGTTCATAACTAAGCTCCCAAATAAATATTATCTATTAATCTTACACTGTCAACTTTACAAGCAATTAAAGCAATTGATTCATTATTTGCACTTAATTCTTCTTCTAAAGTTTTTCGGTTTAAAATTTCTAAATATTCTAAATCGTGCTTCTCAGTTAAATAAGAATAAGCTGTCTCTTTCAAAGCTTCTATGTCAGTAACACCTCGTTTGTAGCACGCTTTAATATTATTCAAAATTTGGCTTAAAACTAACGCGTCTTTTTTACCTTGCTCGCTTAAATATTTGTTTCTTGAACTCAAAGCTAAGCCTGATTCTTCTCGAACAATCGGACATTGTACAATCTTAATCGGAATATTTAAATCCTCAACCATTTTTTGAATAATAATAACTTGTTGTGCATCTTTTTGCCCAAAAAATGCATAATCAGGTTGAACAATGTTAAACAATTTCATTACAAGGGTACAAACACCGTCAAAATGCCCCACCCGAGATTTTCCACAAAGTCTGTCCACATAAAAATATGGAGGACAAACATAAGTTAAAGTATCATTAGAAAGTCTACCGCCGCCGTACATTTCATTAGCGTTTGGTGCAAAAACTATATCAACTCCCTCAGTATCACAAAGTTTCATATCTTCATCTATTGTACGAGGATATTTATCGAAATCTTCACTTGGACCAAATTGAATAGGGTTAACAAAAACAGATACAACAACTTTATCGCACTCTGCTTTTGCTTTTTTTATTAAGCTCAAATGCCCTTCGTGCAAAGCTCCCATTGTAGGAACTAAGCCAACTTTAAGTCCCTCAACTCTCCATTTTTTAACCTCTTCTCGTACTTCATTTATTTTATTTAGCAACATATCGTTTTCCTTATTTTGTTATCGTCGGCTTGGTAAAGCCGACCTACTTTCTTCCCCTCTCCTTAGGGAGAGGGCTAGGGTGAGGGGTCAACCCTCAACGCCTTGTTTTATTTTTATATATTCAATTTTCCTTTTTCGTCTTCACTTAATTCAAAAGATTCTTTCTTAGAAGGAAATTCCAAATTTTTAACTTCTTGTGAGTATTTTCTAACCCCTTCAAGTACTATGTCATGAAGGTTTGCAAATTTTTTTACAAATTTTGGAGCAAAATCAGTAAATTTACCCAAAATATCATCCGTAACAACAATTTGACCGCTACATCCGACACCGGCTCCGATGCCTATTGTAGGAATATTCAAATTATTTGTAATATATTCAGCACTTTCTGCCGGTAAAAGTTCCAACACAACAGCAAAAGCTCCGGCATCTTGAAGCTTTTTAGCACTTTCCAAAATTGCTTCGATTGCCTCAAAAGATTTACCCTGAATTTTATATCCACCTAAAGTGTTTAATAGCTGCGGAGTTAAGCCTAAGTGTGCAAGAACAGGAATTCCTGATTCCACAAGGCGTTTTGTAAGAGCTAAAATATGATCATTACAGCCTTCAATTTTTACAGCATTTGCACCGGATGCAATCATTTTTCCTGCGTTTTCTAATCCTTGTTCAACAGACAAGTTGTAGCTCATAAATGGCATATCACCTACTATAAAAGAATTTTTAGCTCCACGAGCTACAGCTTTTATGAAAATAAGCATTTCATCAACAGTGATGTTGTAAGTATTTTCATAGCCTAAAGCAACCATTGCAAGAGAATCGCCAACTAAAATTCCGTCAATTCCTGCTTCATCTAAAACTTGCGCTGTTGAATAATCGTAAGCAGTCAACATCGCAATTTTTTCGTTATTATTTTTCAAATTCTGAAATGTTGCAATTGTCCTTTTTGCCATAACACCTTATTCCCTTATTGCCCTATTTCCTTATTACCTTTTTATACCAATAATACACCGCTCTTGCTACACGGTTTGAAGAGTGCCTTACAAGCCCTTGTCTGTTTTCTTGAATAAGTTTTTGAGATACGATTTCAACACCAATCGGTGCAATATTTTCCATATCAAGTCTTACAGGAATTGAACCGATTTTTGCGTAACCTTCTGAAATATTATTTGGAAGAGAGTCGTTAACCAAAACGGCGTCAATAATTTTTTTACCTTTTGCGTGGGAAATCAAAGCATTAACGTGACTTGCAACAGAATAATTATCTGTTTCTCCCGGTTGGGTCATGATATTGCAAACATATATTTTTTTAGCAAAAGATTTTTCAATAGCATCAACTATCCCTGTGACCAAAAGATTTGGGATAACGCTTGTATATAAACTACCCGGACCTAAGATTATTAAATCCGCATGCAAAATAGCCTCCAAGACTTCCGGCAAAGCTTGACAATTAGCCGGTTGAGTAAATAATCTTTTTATTTGTTTATGTGCTTCAGGAATATTAGATTCGCCGTGCACAATAGTGCCGTCTTCAAATTCTGCAGCAAGTTTCATATCGTCTAGTGTTGCAGGAAGTACAACACCACGAATATTCAAAACATTAGAAGATTCTTTAACCGCTTTAACCATATTTCCTGTAATAGAACAAAGAGCTGTTAGGAAAAGGTTTCCGAAGCTATGTCCTTCAAGCCCTTCGCCTTTTTTAAAGCGATATTGGAAGAGTTCTGTAATTAAATCGTCGTCATCAGCTAAAGCTGCGATACAGTTTCTGATATCACCCGGTGGAAGAATACCCATATCTTCACGAAGCCTGCCTGAGCTTCCGCCGTCATCACCAACAGTAACAACGGCAGTAATGTTGTTTGTGTATTTTTTTATACCTCTAAGAAGCATTGAAAGCCCTGTACCACCACCAATTGCAACAACTTTTGCACCTTTATTAAGTTTGCTTCTTCGGTAAAGCTTTTCCAATAAAGAGTTTCCGCTTCTTACAGAATCTATATCCATAATAGACAGAGTTGTTCTTTTCCAACCGCTAAAGAATACTATTGCTCCAACAAAAATTATAACTACTGCAAGAATTTCCGTAGGTAAGATAAGTGCAGCTTTTCTTATTAATTCCATTGTTAAGTAGATAGGACGAATATCAAAAATGATTAAAAAGCCCAATACCATTAAAACTGAACCTAAGAAGATTAAAAATAACCATCTTTTTACGTTCAAACCCGGAATAAGCCATCCGACGTCTTTTGAAACTTTTACATTTTTTCTGAATCTATCTATCATAATTAGTTCACCCAACCAGAAGCCTTAGCATTATTGTAGTTTACAGGTGTTGGCACTAATGTTTGGCGCGCCTGCTGAATTAATTCTAATGAATTTTTGTATTTGTTTGAGAAATGTATTGTATCAACATCCGCAAAACTCATTCCGCCTGAATTATTGCGGATTTGAGAAGTGTGAAGAAGATGTTGGAAACGTTTGATTAATTCGTAGTTATTTGTATTATCTTCTTTTGAATAATCTATTGTTAAATCTGCATTATATGATTTTTCAAGGCTTAATTCTTGCGCAACTTGGATTCCAGTATAATCAGCTACTTTTGCAGTAATATCACCTACCGGAGCATAGTATACAAGCCATTCAGAACATTTTTTTATTGCACGAGCGATTGCACAAGAGAAAGTAAAATCTTCACCTGCCATTTTGTACATTGCGCCGTGTGGTCTTACGTGTTCAACACTTACTCCATAAGCTTTTGCAAAAGACATTAAAGCTCCTATTTGATATACCACAAGTGCTTCAAGCTCATCTTCTTTTAGTTCAACAGGTCTGTAACCAAAACCTTGAATATCATTGAATCCGATGTGAGCACCGATTACAACATTTTTTTCTTTTGCTTTTAGAAGAGCTTCTTTAATTGTTACAGGGTCACCTGCGTGAAAACCGCAAGAAACGTTAACTGAACTAACGTAGTCTAATAGCTCGTATTCGGTATTGTTTTTATAAATCCCGTAAGCTTGTGCTAAATCACAGTTAAAGTCTATATTTTTTATTGATTTTCTTTCTAAAACTTCTTGCATTTTACTCTCCAAAAAAACTGGTTACATATAGAAGAATTGTACCATAAAAAGTGAAAGTTTATATCTAAATTTAATATGGTTTCAGATTTTTATGTAAACATTTGTAACGATTTTAAAACAAAAATCTATTCAACTAGCAAAAATTTTTAAAAATACGGTTTGATATAAACATTGATAGTGTGTATGGTGTTTTAGAGTTGCAAGTAAACGGAATAAATCAAATAAATAGCTATGCAAGAGTAGTTTCAGACTACAAAAATATTCGCAGGAAGCTGAAACCGGAAGATTCAGCCGTGAATTTTAAAGGAATGAGCTCGGAAATAAACACCAGACGCGTACCAAACGAACTTACAAAATTTATTGTTGATGCAAACATACAAACAACTCCAATCACAATAAAAACAGAAGAGAAAAAGAAAGCGGATGTCGTAGAAAAATATGACGGGCACTTAGCTTCATTAAGACGCGCACCGATTATAGACCGACTGGATTATGTCATAGAAAAACTAAAACGCGGAGAATACGTATCAGCGACAACAATGGGAATATTATCTATTGTCTACGGTCCTGAAGATTTGCGGGAAGTAAGCTCTGCTTATAGACAAATAAAGGCATTATGCAGAGGAGAAAATTTCCAAAAGGATTATGATTATAAAGTAGCTCAACATCCGAATTCATTCTTTCGAGGAAGTATTTTACATAAATCTCTGAATCCGTTTGCAAGTAAAAGTGTAAATCCGGAAGAATTGACCGGTTTGAAAAAATGGTGGCATACCTCTGTTGCAAAGACAAAAAGGTATTTACTAAAATGGGACAAAGCACTTATTGATACTAGATTTGGAGAAAGATTTGTAAAAAATAAATTGGGTTTAGATATTGATTATATTCAAACTTCTATAGATGAAATTGGTTCAACTTTAGATTGTCCGATAAAAGTTAAAGCCTATAAATTCATCTCTGACAATAAACTCGGCAAACTAACCGCTCGAGCAATGACAAGGGTTCCCGTAATCGGCACAATTGCTGACGCTACAATAGAAGCTCTGGAAGTCAGAAATGATGTAAAGCGAGGGGAAAACTTTTTTGAATCGGCAGCTAAAGCGGGATTGAGATATGCAACATCAACAGTTGCAACGGCATATCTGGGAGCAATAGGCTCAAAAGCCGGTCCTTTAGGAACACTTGGTAGCTTGACATTGGCTAATTATGTCAGTGATAAAATTGAAGAAGTTATTGATTAATCTTTCCATTTTTTTAACGTCTCAATTGTATCGTCAATTGCATTTACTGCATTTTTAGCATATAACTTAATTGCCTCTAGGGTATCAATAGCATCTTGCTTATTTAAAAAGCCTAAAGCTAAATCAATATCAATATCCTGTAGCAATCTGCCAAAAGGAGGTTTGTTGCCATATTTTTTGTTTAGTTCAATCGCTTTATCCAAGAACTTTTTATTCACCGCTTTGTGTGAAATCTGATTATTTGAATTATTGATTGGTAGGATTTTCATACACACTCCGTAATCATTTATAAATCTATTGTAACATAAAAAATATTCTTCTATTACAACGGCATATTTAGGAGCAATAGGCTCAAAAGCCGGTCCTTTAGGAACACTTGGAAGTTTGACATTGGCTAA
>CAYSIO010000064.1:0-7469 GCA_964431115.1 uncultured Vampirovibrio sp. | reverse complement strand
ATCTTCACAAAATTAAATTAATATGCTACAATAATTGTGCAACTTAATAGGTATTGTGTTGCACAATTATTGTAGTCCGCACTTAAGGCGGTGCCGGTAAAACAACTTGAAATCTTGTAATATCGACCAAGTAGCCGTCCGACGGTTTACGTACGTAGTACTTGTGTTGCACAATTATTTGTAGTCAGCTCTTAAGGCGGAGCCGGTAAAACAGGCTTAAAATCAGCCCCAAAATTTATCAAGCACTTTTTTTATTAAGTTTTGTAACAAATATTTCAACTTTTGAAATCAGATTAAAACAAAAGACTTTATATAAATGTAAGATGAAATATGGGAGCACAAATTATGTCAACAAGTATTAATGCAAACGTTTTAAAACAATTTATAATCAAAACAGTAGGTGGTGATTTGACCGCTAAAGAAGCTCAAAAACTCGGAGTAGAAAAAGAGTTTGCTGCTGCAGTCGAAGATTTAGATGAAAATAGTCTTGATTTAAACGATATCATCCAAGATAACAATTTGTACGAACAATTTGCTACACTGTATACAACAGAAAAAGACGAAAAAGCACAGGCTAAAGATAAGGAACAAGAAAAAGAAGAACAAACAGCAGTTAAAGACAAAAACGGAGCAGGCGTTTAATTCACGTTTAGCTAAAAGAGTTTAAAGAGAGAGAAAAAAGAAACACAACAAGCGGGACCTTGAGTTCCGCTTTTTTAATACTCTAAAAAGCCCTTATTAAGCGTATTTAAGACACTTTAAGTTATCTTAATAAATCTTAATATTCTTGAAAAACAACTGAATCACATGTAAAAATGTGTTATAATATTGGTAGGAGATAAGCTTGTATAGTTCCTAGCCAAATGCGAAAGCAGAAAGGCATCCTATAATAAACATGACGAATAATTTACAACTGCAAAACGACCTTGAAAAACTTTTATCAATTATGCCCCAAAAAGTTGTTTCAAATCTTTCTACGGATAAACTGGAAGATGTTATAGAGATCGTTCTGGATATTGGTAGGCCTGCTGAGATACGACACGCCGGAGGTAAGATAGATAAGCTTGGCAGTGAGCTTATTATTGATGAAGACATTGATTTTGTAACTTCTCATCTTCAAGAGTTCACGCATGATAATCGTTCAGGTATTCCCGGCACTTTACACCGTATCAGTGCTATAAGAAATCGACAAGGAAAAGTAGTAGGTCTTACTTGTCGTATCGGTCGTGTTGTTACGGGAACTATCACTTGTATTAAAGATATTTGCACACAAGGCAAAAGTATCCTTTTTCTTGGTCGTCCCGGAGTCGGTAAAACAACAAAATTAAGGGAAATCTCTAGACTTGTTGCTGACGAGCTTGGAAAACGCGTTGTTATAGTTGACACTTCAAATGAAATAGCAGGCGACGGTGACACCCCACACCCTGCTATCGGAGCAGCTCGCAGAATGCAGGTTCCGCAACCGGAATATCAAAAAGATATTATGATTGAGGCTGTAGAAAACCATACACCGGAAGTTATTGTTGTCGACGAAATAGGTACAGAAGCCGAAGCTCAAGCAGCAAGAACAATTGCAGAGCGTGGCGTTATGCTTATTGCTACTGCACACGGTAACAGCTTAGAAAGTTTAATTAAAAACCCGACATTATCGGATTTAGTCGGTGGTATTCAGTCTGTAACTTTAGGAGATGATGAAGCAAAACGAAGAGCTTCACAAAAAACGGTACTTGAAAGAGAAAAACAACCGACATTTGATATTGTTATTGAAATTATAGACCGAAACACATTAGCCGTTTATAGAAACACATCTGAGGCTGTTGACTACATCTTAAGAGGTTGGCCGATAAGACCTGAATTGAGAAAAGTTGACAAGCAGTATACTGATAATCCTGTAGGAGAGCCTATTGTAAAACAAGAAGCTCCAATTGTACAAGAAGTTCAAAAACCTGAAGAAAATCAGATGAATTTCTCATTCTCAAGACAAAAATATTGCGAGCAAAACAAACCGCTTAGAAAGCTTTATTTATACGCTGTATCAAGAACCATTGTTGAAAAAACTATTGAACGTTTAAATTTCAACGTCGAAATTACGCGAAATGTTGACGATGCAGATATTGTTTTAGCTCATAAAAACTTTGCAAAAGGTGGAGCAAAAGTACTTAATACAGCTAAAGAATATCGTGCACAAATTTTCTATGTAAAAACAAACTCTATGGCACAAATCCAAAAAGTTTTGAAAGACGCTCTTGATTTGAGACCTTATGACAATCCTGAAGATACCGGATATCAGGATAAAACAGAAGCCGCATTAGATGAAGCTAAGAATGCAATACAACGAATCGTAAATGGTGCTGTACACGTTGAGCTTTCACCGCAAAACACTTCAATCAGAAAACTGCAACACGAATTGGTTGAACAATATGGACTTCAAAGTACATCCATAGGCGAAGGAGAAAACAGGCACTTAAGGGTGTCTAAATAATCTTAATATAATTTAACAGTTTGCCCTATTAATCTTCAATAATATACAATACTGTGGGGAGGAGTGTAGACTCCTTAATAAGAGTTGATTTTTTGAGGAATTATCAGAATGAAGATTTTAAGAAAATGGGGATTAGCACTGGTAGGTTTATTTATGACAATATTGCCTTCTTGCGCAGCTATGACGTTCCCCAATATCAATATTGGAATGCAAACAGCTAATACTCCGCAGGATTTTACTAACGGATTACAAATTCTTATTTGGTTAACCATCCTGACCCTTGCGCCAAGTATTTTAATTATGACAACCTGCTTTGTGCGTTTAGTTGTTGTTTTAGCGCTTACGAGACAAGCACTTGGTGCCGGCACACTGCCTCCAAACCAAGTAATCACAAGTTTGGCACTAATTTTAACATTTTTCATTATGGCTCCAACTTTTAATGAAATTAATGAAAAAGCACTACAGCCATATATGAAAAATCAAATCACACAACAAGCTGCTTTAGATAGAGGGATTCAGCCTATCCGAAACTTTATGTTTAAACAAACTCATGAAAAAGAGCTGGCACTTTTTGTCCGAATGGCTAAAATCGAAAAACCTAAGACAAAAGACGACATTCCGACTTTTGTTCTGTTACCTTCGTTTATTTTGAGTGAATTAAAAACAGCTTTTACAATAGGTTTCGTCGTATATCTGCCATTTCTGGTTATTGACATAGTGGTATCATCCGTACTTGTTTCAATGGGGATGATGTTTTTACCGCCTTCAATGGTGGCTTTACCTTTCAAATTAATTATGTTCGTCATGGTCGACGGTTGGTATTTGATAGTCAGATCTCTGGTGGAAAGTTTTGCAAGAGGGTAAATATATTTAAATTTTAGTTATCGTTAAATGTCAATAAACTGGTCAAAAAGAGGTTAATTAGATGCAAGATATAGTTATAACTTTATTACAGAAAATGTTCATACTTACACTACAAATGTCTGTACCAATGCTATTAACAGGTGTTGTAATCGGTCTAATGGTAAGTATTTTCCAAACAGTGACACAGATTCAGGAATCAACTTTAACATTTGTTCCTAAAATCGTCGGTTGCGTTATTCTTCTAATATTCCTTTTGCCTTGGATGATTAGCGTTTTTATAACCACAGTAAATGAATTTATGTCAACAATTCCACAATTGGTAGGTGCACTGTAGAATGTTCAACTTAGATGTCTTATTTTCTATGAGTAACATAATATTATTTATGGCAATATTTACGAGATTGTCAGGATTATTCACGTCAGCACCATTATTTTCAACTTATCCGATACCTACACAAGTTAAAATATGGCTCTCAGCAGCAATTGCTTTTATATTGTTTCCAATAGTACAAGCTAATACACAGTTTGTAATTCCAACATCTGTTCCGGCTCTTTCATTAATACTATTTAAAGAATTCTTAATAGGTTTTGCAATCGGATTCTGCGCAAATATATTGTTTGTGGGAATTGAACTTGGAGTAAATACTTTTACTATACAAATGGGGCTATCTGCAGACCAAGCCCTTAACCCAACTTCAGGCGGAAATTCTCCTGTTATTACGCAAGCTTTTACATATTTGGCTTCAATGCTCTTTATTGCGCTCGGAGCTCACCAATGGTTATTTTCAGCAATATATAACAGTTTTAAAAGCATGCCGGTAGGATATATTGTAGGTTTTTCACCAAATTTGGTAGAACAAATTGTCATAATTACCGGACAAATTTTCTCTGTTGGTCTGGGAGTTGCTTTGCCAATATTCGGGATATTGTTCATCACAGATTTTTTACTTGGTTTCACATCAAAAATGATGCCACAAATGAACATTTTTATGGTGTCATTACCGCTTAAAATATACTTAGGTCTATTATTATCTCTTATATTTATGAGACCAATGGCAGAACATATGGCTGTAATAATAGAACAATTCCTTACAAAAATTGCAGCTATATTTTAGGGGTAAATATCGGGGGAAATATAAATATAGATAATAATATACACAACAAAACAATATTAAACAGAAAGGAAACTTCTTGATCACTTAGTCACTTGATCACTTAGTCACAGATAAAAATGGGTAACGAAGCAGCAGAAAAAACAGAAGAAGCCACCTCCCGACGGCGAACGAAAGAACGCGAAAGAGGGAATGTCGCTAAAAGTAAAGATATGGAATCCGCAATGGTAATGGTTGGCGGAGTAGCTTTGCTTGGAGTTTTTGCAAAACATATGTATACAAATATACAGAGTATGATGAGGGATACTTTTTTAAACCTAAATCCAAACTCCATTGATATAAGTAGTATAGTAGGAATATTATACCCGTATTTCAAATATTTAGGCATTATTGTTTTACCGTTTTTTGTTTTTCTGTTCATTTTAGCGATAGTTGTAATAAGAATGGATGTGGGACACGTTTTTTCTTTAGAAAAAGCTAAATTTAATTTAGAGAATTTAAGCCCGCAAAGAATGCTACAAAATGCAAAAAGAATTTTTAATCCTTTTCAGCCACGTTCAATGGTTGAATTTGCAAAATCTATATTAAAGATTGTTATCGTTGGAGCCTGCGGTTACTCAGCAGTGAACAGCAGAAAAGGGGATTTATTAGGACTTGTTGGATTAGAGATACCTATCGCACTTAATGTAATCGGTTCTATCCTCATCAACATGATTATAAACATGTGCCTTGCCATGCTTATTTTGGGCTACCTCGATAAAAAATATCAAACATATGAGTATGAAAAATCCATTAAGATGACCAAACAAGAAGTTAAGGACGAACATAAAGATACTGAAGGTGATCCAAAAATCAAAGCTAAAATAAAATCAATTCAAATGCAAATGGCAAGACAAAGGATGATGTCTGCTGTTCCTCAGGCAGATGTAGTAGTAACAAACCCTACGCACTATGCAGTTGCGATTCAATATGACAAATCAAAAGCACCTGCACCGATTGTTGTTGCAAAAGGGGTTGATTATTTGGCTTTTCAAATTAGAGATATTGCAAAAAATAATAATGTACCGATTGTAGAAAACAGACCGGTTGCTCGTGCTCTATATAATTCTGTACCAATTGATGGAATTATTCCTTCAGATTTATATGTAGCAGTTGCTGAAATTCTTGCTTACGTGTACAATAAAAAGAAAGAGACTTAGGTAGAAGAGGATGGAGTTAAGTAAGTTATCAAACATACTTAAAAATAATGACATTGTCCTAGCAATAGGCTTAGTTGTCATTGTCTGTATGATGGTAATTCCTTTGCCGGCTCCATTATTAGACATATTACTTACTATTAATATTTCACTCGCAGTAGTAATATTACTAGTGTGTCTTTATACACAAGAGCCTTTGGATTACTCTTCTTTTCCAACAGTACTTCTAATTGCAACATTATTCAGACTCGGCCTAAACGTTAGCTCAACAAGACTTATCCTATTAGACGGTCAAGCCGGTAGCGTAATCAATTCTTTCGGAGAATTTGTAGTAGGCGGAAACTATGTTGTCGGTGCCGTTATATTTTGTATCCTTGTTTTAATTAACTTTATGGTTATTACAGGCGGTGCAACTCGTGTAGCTGAAGTATCAGCTCGTTTTACATTAGATAAAATGCCCGGCAAACAATTAAGTATTGACGCAGATTTAAACTCAGGTTTAATTAATGAAGATCAAGCAAAAGAAAGACGTCGAAAACTGGAACGCGAAACCGATTTCTACGGTACAATGGACGGTGCTTCTAAATTCGTAAAAGGCGATGCCACTGCGGGTATCGTTATTACAATAGTTAACATTGTTGGCGGTTTGATTATAGGTATAGTTCAATTACATATGGATATACAACAAGCGTTGGGGACATATACAATTTTAACAGTTGGTGATGGTCTTGTATCACAAATTCCGGCACTTTTAATCTCAACTGCAACAGGTCTGATAGTTTCTCGTGCATCCGGAAAAGATGAATCTCTTTCTACAGATATTAAAAACGAAATGTTCTCAGACCCAAGAGTACTTGGTGTTGTATCAGGCTTGCTTGTAACAATGGGTATAATTCCGGGTATGCCAACCGTTCCATTTTTGCTAATTGCAGCTGTCGCAGGTGGCATGGCTTTCCTTAAGACAAAGGAAAAAACCGAAAACATAAAAACCGAAGAAGCTCGAAAATTAGAGCAAGAACAACAAGAAAAAATCGGTAAAAAAGAAAAAAGAGCAAAAGCTACAAAAGAAAGTGTCATGGAGCTTCTTAATGTCGATACGATTGAAATTGAGGTCGGTTATAGATTAGTTCAACTCCTTAACGTAGAAATGGGGGGAGATTTGCTTGAACGTATAGCGCAAATCAGACGACAAACTGCTCTCGATTTGGGGATTGTACTACCTTCAATTCGCGTAAGAGACAATTTACAACTTTCTCCTAATTCATATCAAATCAAATTAAAAGGCGTAGCTCTGGAATCAGGAGAAGTATACCCTGAAAGATTCTTAGCGATGTGTGCCGGAGACCCTGTCGGTAATCTAACAATTAACGGTATACACGCAATTGAACCTGCTTTTGGGCTTCCTGCTTTATGGATAGAAGGCAAAGACAAAGATTTAGCAGAAATGTCCGGTTATACGGTTGTTTCTGCTTCTGCAGTTATTTCAACTCACATTACTGAAGTTATCAAAAAATGTGCCTACGAAATTGTTTCAAGATTTGATATACAACAACTTATTGATAACCTTAAGAAAGAAGTTTCAGAAGAATATGTTAATGACATTATGCGGGATATTTCTATAGGGGAAGTTCAAGTTGTAATTCAAAATCTTCTTAAAGAAGGCGTTGCCGTAAGAGATTTAAAAACCATTTTAGAGACAATCAGCTTACAGTCCAAAATCAATAAAAATCCAAGCTTTTTAACAGAACACGCTCGTCAAGCTTTGGCAAGAAATATTTGCAAACAGAACCTTGCAGATACCGGTGAGTTATTCGT
>CAYSIO010000063.1:0-7520 GCA_964431115.1 uncultured Vampirovibrio sp. | reverse complement strand
AGCCTATCGCATTTGATAACGCATCTTGGGCTTATACTTTAGGTGCAGCTATCGCAATTAAAAAAGGTATTACAAACGCAGCTGACGCAGCAGAAGCAATCGGCTTAGGCTTACAAGCTTTCGCTATACCTGGCTCAGTTGGTGACAGAAGACAAGTTGGTATCGGTCACGGTAATTTAGCAGCTATGTTATTAAGAGAAGAAACTGATTGTTTCTGTTTCTTAGCAGGTCACGAATCTTTCGCCGCTGCTGAAGGTGCTATCGGTATTGCCAGAAACGCTAACAAAGTTAGAAAATCACCTCTAAGAGTTATCTTAAACGGTCTTGGTAAAGACGCTGCTTACATCATTGCCAGAATCAACGGTTTCACTGCTGTTGAAACAGAATATGATTTCAAAACCGGCGAATTAAAAATCGTTAAAGAAACAGCTTTCTCTGACGGTGAAAGAGCTAAAGTTCGTTGCTACGGTGCTGATGACGTATCAGAAGGTGTTGCAATCATGATTAAAGAAGGTGTTGACGTTTCTATTACAGGTAACTCAACTAACCCAACTCGTTTCCAACACCCGGTTGCAGGTACTTACAAAAAATGGTGTTATGAAAACAATAAGAAATACTTCTCAGTAGCTTCAGGTGGTGGTACAGGTAGAACTCTTCACCCGGATAACGTGGCTGCAGGTCCTGCTTCTTACGGTATGACAGATACTATGGGTAGAATGCACGGTGATGCTCAATTCGCTGGTTCATCTTCAGTTCCTGCTCACGTAGAAATGATGGGTGTTATCGGTATGGGTAACAACCCAATGGTAGGTGCTACCGTTGCAGTTGCAGTTGCTATTGAAAATGCTTCTAAATAGCTTGTATTAGCATAGAAAAAAAGACCTCTTTTTGCTAAGAGGTCTTTTTTTTGTTGTTTAAAAATTTAACAATTTTTTTATTGAATTAATAAAGCTATTTTCCTGTTTTATAACCGGTTCTAATTGGGGTTTGTATACTCCGATCGGTTTGTTTGCGTGATATAATGATTTTACAAATCTAACAGGGTAGCTATTTTTTATTTTACATATTTTCATCAATAAGCCTCTATTTCTATTATTTATTATATATGAAAAAAATATTTTGTAGAAGCCTATACCCGGATATAATCGTTTTATAATCAACTTTTTCAGCAGCAGAATGCATATTGTAAATATCGGCTAACCCTAACAAGAACGGCGCAAAAGTTTCACCTTTTTCGTTTTGTTTTTGGCAATAAATATGAGTTTCTGCTCCTGCATGAAAAGATGATATTTCAAAATTTACCCCTGCTTTTTTAGCTCCTTCAGCAAAAGCTTTTTCTACTCTATCGTCTTCCACTCTTTCAAAAGGCAACAAATGAACTTCAAACTCTATTTCAGCTTGTGCAAGACCTTCGTATTTTTGATTAAACTTATCAATAATTGATTGCATTAGAGCTTTTAATTCTTCTTCTTTTGCAACAGAAGCACTTCTTATCGAGTAAGATGCCATGCCTAAAACGTTGATAATATTAGTAGAAGTCTTTTGCATGATTTCGCTAATATAATCATTAGTTTTAAGACCTTTTTCCACGATTGAAGCGACTGAATTTTGAATACCACCTGCAACAAGAGCTCCTAAATTGCAAGAAGTAATTACTCCGGTTTCATCTTTGTAATAAGCTCCTTGTGGAAACTCTGCTAATAATTCAGCAATTAATTTTGCTGCATTTAAACGAGTATCGTCACCGATATCAATACCGGAATGACCGCCCTTGAAGCTTTTGACAGTAATTTTTGCATTTGTATAACTTGCTCCGGATACTTGTAACTGTCCTAGTTTATCCGCATCACAAACTAAAATATATTTTGATTTTAATTTGTTAAATTCTAAGTGTTCAGCACCACTCATGCCGGTTTCTTCATCACGTGTAAAAGTAACCTCTAAACCTCCATGGGAAACATCTTCCCCCGCCCCTTGAGGGAGGGGGATAGGGGGTGGGGTTAACTCCTTCGCCAACATCAGCCCGCAAGCAACCCCAACTTTGTCGTCGGCGCCAAGTGTTCTTCCGTTTGCTTTAATGAATTGCCCGTCGAACTGTAGTTCTATAGGACTATCATCGCCTACAACATCCATATGGGCTGAAATCATTATCGGCTCTTTTGAATTGTCAGTTGCCGGCACTGAAATGTAAATATTACCATAGTCATCTTGCCTGTAATTTATGCTATTTTTTTCGCAAAATGCTTTAATCCAGTCAATCACTTTTTCTTCTTTTAAAGATGGTGACGGAACTTGTGCAAGCTCACAAAAAATATCTAATACTTCGTTTTCTTTTCTTAAATTGGTTAAATTCATGACTTCTCCCTCTGTTCATATAAATTTAGGCAACTTGAACAGTGTATCCAAGTTCTTTGATTATTTTTAATGCAGTAGATAGTTGTGGCTGTTGTTCTCCGTTAAAGATAGCATAAAGATTACTTCTTGAGATTCCTGTTTTTTTAGAAATTCCCAATATAGAATCTTTTGCTCTTACGGCGTATTCTAAAGCTTTTACAAATGCATTTAGGTCATTGTCTTGTAAAAATTCTTGGAATCCTATATTAATCCATTCTTTAATATCCTCATCGGTTTTTAAATCGTTTAAAATATATTCATTAAATGATTTTGATTTAGTCATTTTTAATTCTCCATTGTTCAAGAAGTTCTTGTGCTTTTTCGATATCTTTTGATTGCTTGGATTTATCTCCCCCGTTTATCAGTAAGATAATTCTGTTGTTTTCTTCTGTATAATAAACCCTATAACCTTTACCAAAAGTAAACCGTAATTCTGAAATATCTTCTGACAGCTTTTTACAATTTCCAAAATTACCATCTTCAATTCTAAGTATTCTTTGATTTATGCGTTTTCTTGTAATGCTATCTAAAGAATTTAACCATTCAACAATTGGAGCTTTGCCATTTGGTAAAATTAGATATACGATTTCGTAATTGTTCATATTAATATTGTACTGTACGCAGGACATGTTGTCAATTGATTATACAAATTTTTGACAAATGTTAGGTTTTGTAAATATTTAAACTGCTGATTGGGTATATTAAAGTATAGCTCAGGCATCGCCTGACAACACATTACAAAAAAAATAACAAGTCGGTTTGGTAAAGCCGACTTTGTTTATTAATTTACCCCTTGTAATTTAACCCTTGACATCGTAATGCCAACCCATTAACTTTTCTTAAATATAACCGTTCCCTCACCCAAACCCTCTCCCTTAGGAGAGGGTATTTTCCATTTTCCACTTTCAATTTACCATTAAATATCAGCTTCCTCTAAAGAATCTCTGATTGGTACCTTCTTCTCCGACACGAGCTCTTACAGGACGCAGGCAACGAGGACATCTCCCAACATAGGCAGTACCTTCCTTATTCTTATATATTCTTCCATATACACCGCAACAGTCGAACCAAATCCCAAGAAAAGGTCTTTTTTGCGAAGTCTTTTTATCTTCTTCCATTTTTCCTCCAAGTTCTTTTCTCAGTCTTTGCAGGTGTCCCCACTGAATTTTCGGATTGAGATATCACAATGTTTTTCCGACAAGGTTTGAATACGCTTTCTGTTAGCGTACTAATATAATCTTCTTTTAAATGTGCGTAATCAAAAATAATTAAACCGTTCAAAGAATATTTTCTTGCGGCGTGAATTTGTTTTATTAAATCGGAATTAGAGCCGTTCATAAAAGTTACAAATAATCCTGCATACAAATTTGTACTTGCCGATTTATTTCTAAGCACTTCTTCCATTAAACTCATTGCAGTTTTATCATCACAAGTTAAGAATAATGGAGTAAAGCCGTCCACAAAATTATTTATAGACCAATTTTTCCAATCTTGTAATTTTGTATCAATCGCATTAGCTCTATTAGGAAATATTACGGCAGTCAATTCTATTTTATTTGCACGACAAAGGCTACTTACTTTTCTTACAAAATTAGTAATTTTTCCGCATCTGTAGTAATTCCAATAAGCCCAAAGAGAATCGGTCGGTTTTATATCCATCGGGTCAGAACCGTACATCTCTCTAAACTCAGATCTTGCATATGGAGTATAACACCAATTTGACATATCATAATTCGGATAGTTTGATGATAATGCTTGCGGATATCTTATATAATCTAAATTGATTCCGTCAGGTTGATAGCGGTGAACAATTTCACAGAGCAGTTCATATAAAAAAGATTGAACTTCCGGATTCGCAGGGTCTATAAAATAACCGTTATGTTCCGATACTGAATAAGGAATTATATCAGAATATGCGTTTCTTTTTTGCTTATTTGTCCAGTTTGGACGTTGGGCAAGAATATATTCCGGATGAGTTTCCGGTGGTTTATTCCCTACATAAAATGTTTGAAACCATACGTGAACTTTAATATCACGCTTATGAGCTTCGTTAATCCAGACTTTCAAAGGGTCAAAACCGACGTAATCCTCGTATTGTTTAATAAACCCGTATTTTTCCATTGTTTTTGAAGGGAAGATTGTTTTGCCATGATAAAAAGTCTCGACAAAAACATTATTTATTCCAGCATCTTCAAGTCGGTCTAAAACTTCTTCAATACTTTTTTTATTAAAATAAGTCGGACGAATCCAAACCCCTTTTAATTCTTTTGAGTCATAAGGAATGACACTTGCCATTGCTGAATTCGCGCATTCAATTGCTTTGGAAGAATATTTTTGGGAATCTTCACTGTTTTTTTGAGCTTTTGCAATATAATCTTTTGCTTTTTCTAAATTTTGATCAGTCTTTTTGGAGCTATAGTTAACATAGAGCTGACTGTAATAATTCATCATATCCTGAACTTCTCTTATTTTTTCTTTAGCTGCATATAGAAAAGTATCAGAAGTAATATAAGAAGTAATTATTTTCCTGTCAAAATCCAAATAAATTTTCGAACCGACCATTATATTTTCATTAATCCACTTTTTAGCTTGTCCGTGACCGCTTATAACAAAACCGTTTGCCGGAATCAGAGAATCCGCACCACTTAGGGATGTCACTGTATTACCTACAACTATAGCTTCTGTCCCGAATTCATTTGTACCTGTTCTAAATCCAAATGCAGGAGTATAAATAACAAGCTGATTAGAGCCTCTCAAGCCGGGATAGTTAATTCCCTTAAAATTTGTCGATGCAACAGGATCAACTACATCTATTCTAAACATTGATTGATTAAAGAGAACTTCATTCCGATATGGCATATATTCAGAATAGACATCTTGCGCGAAAACCTGTCCGAACAAGAAAAATATTGTAAAAAATATTATTAATAAAAAAGTTCTCTTCATCCCTATAATCTGTCCCAAATTTATAAGAATATTATAAAACTATCAAGCCATAATAGCAAATGTTTAAGACTATATTTTTTTGTGTAAAAATATTAATATGCTCAAGAATTTTAAGCCATATATTAAAGACTTATTACAAATCGCATTTCCGATAATCTTAGGAAATGTCGGCTTTATTATGATAGGTGTGGGAGACGTGATTGTTGCAGGCAGGCATTCAACGGATACGCTTGCTGCAATAAGTCTTGCTACTGCAATTATAAATTGTATAACCATTATGGGAATAGGCGTTTTAGGAAGTATTTCGCCTATATTATCAAATTATCGAGGTGCAAATAAAGAGCCTGAAAAATATTTTTATCCATCTTTGAAATTTACATTTATATTATCTGTTTTAATAGGGCTGGCAATTTTTGCAGTAATACCTTTTATTGATAAATTTGGATTTGAACCTCATTTAACTCCGTTAATAAAAGATTACTTTTTTGTAACAGCATTTTCTACTTTTGGAGCATATTTGCATTACATGTCAAAAGAGTTTTTACAAGCTTTTGAAATCGTTGTCTTCCCAAATTTACTTACCATTTTTTGCATATTTTTAAATATAGGGTTGAATGTTATTTTCGCATTTGGCTATGGTCCGATTCCGGAAATGGGAGCTAAAGGTCTGGCAATAGCAAGCTTACTCGTCAGATATTTTATGGGAATCGTCTTATTCCTATACTGCTTCAAAAAGATAAAAATTAAAAAACACAAAGATTTCAATTATTACAAAGAAATGCTCAGAGTTGGTCTGCCTTCTTCATTAGCAATTATGATAGAATTTGTAGCTTTCAACAGTATCACGATAATTATGGGAAGAGTTTCAGGGATTTATGCAGCCGCACAAAATATTATATGTACTATAACTTCGATATCATTTATGGTACCGCTTGCAATAGGAAATGCTGCAGGCGTAAAAGTTGGTTTTTCCAACGGCGCAAAACAATTTAAAGAACTGAAAAAATACGCATATACTGCGCTTACAATATCAGCGCTTTTTATGGCTTGTTCCGCCGTTCTTGTTGCTACTGCGCCTGAATTCATTACGAGTTTATTTACAACCGACAGTCAGCTGATAGAAGTTTCAGTTCCTATAATTTACACATTATGTTTTTTTCAAGTCTTTGACGGATTACAAGCAACATTTGCAGGTATATTCAGAGGTCTAAAACACACAGAAGTTGTAATGGTTGCAAATTTTATTTCATTTTGGCTAATCGCAATACCATTAGGTTGTCTGCTCGCACTGCATTATAAGCTTAATTTAATAGGATTCTGGTACGCTCTTATTGTTTCTACTATAATTTTATGTACAATAATGTTAACTAACCTATTACAACGATTTAAAGAAATGAGAAGTTAAATGCCACATTTTTTTGTTGATTCAAGAAACAGAGTAAACGATTTAATTACAATAAATGATAGCGAGAACTATCGTCATATTGCTCGTGCTTTGCGTGCAAGAGTCGGCGAAAAACTTTTATTAATAGATGAAGCCCAAATACAGTATGAGACAACTATTTCACAAATCACTTCAAATGAAATAATTTGTGAAATTAAAAATTCATATCCTTCTAAAAGAGATTTAGATTTTGATTTATATGTGGCTCAAAGCCCTCTTAGAAGTGACGCTCAATTAACTATTATGGAAAAGGCAACCGAGCTTGGTGTTCGTGGGGTTTATCCGGTTGTTACTGATAATTGCGCTTTGAACAAATCTGTATTAGAAAAGAAACACGAAAAATGGCAAAAAGTTATGTATGAGGCTTCAAAACAATGCGAACGGGCGAAAGTCCCGACTTGTTTTGAACCAACAACGTTAGAAAAAGTTTTAGAAAATAAATTTAATAAAGTTCTCGTACTTGCAGAACGCTCTACGGATATTTCGTTTAAACAGTACTTGCGTGAAAATCCAATTAAAAAAGGTGAAAAAGTTCTTGTAATAATCGGACCGGAAGGCGGTTTCTCGCAAAAAGAATTTGATTTCTTTAGGGCTAAATCTTTACCACTAATAAGCTTGGGAGATTTGATTCTAAAGGCTGAAACTGCTGTAATAGTTACCTTAGGAGATATTGTATATGAATATCAAGGATGATTTTATACTATCTCAAATGAACGAAGGCTATCTTGTAGGCGGT
>CAYSIO010000062.1:0-7581 GCA_964431115.1 uncultured Vampirovibrio sp. | reverse complement strand
ATCTCTTTATTTTTTATAAAAAATCATATACAATAAAGTAGGAGAGCTTATGATTACAAATTTTAATAAAAAGAACAGAAAAGATGATATAAAACTTCTGTGTTTATTGATATTTGCCTTTATATTTATTATATGGCTTTGTACTCCGCCTGGAAATAAATTTGCACAAATTGCACTATACGGCAATAATACTCAACTATTGTTTGCTAAATTAACAAAACCGAGTGAAGAGTTAAATGAATGGTTATTCCATAGAAATAATGCAATTTATTTTGTAAGAATGGATAACAAAAATAGTGCCTTAAAAGAAATAAACAAGGCAATAAATACATACCCAACTTATTTACCCGAAGCCAAACTATTGGAATTATATCTCATAAGAGCACAGATCCGCTTGTGCAATAAAGATTATAACGCAGCTCTTAATGATTATATGAGATTAAAGAGTTTAAGTTTGTTTGATAAACTCCGAGTTGCATTATTGTTTAAAGAATCCGGCAATAACAAATATGCTATAAGTTATTGTAATGATATCTTAAATTCAGACCCTGCCGCATATATCGGCTACGCTTGTATTGCAGATATTTATGCCAGTGCAGGAAGATATGATACTGCCGTAAAAATCTATGACCTATTGATTGATCGCTCTAAAAACCGTGCTAAGTATTATGCAGAAAGAGCTGAATATAAGAAAATGTGTGGTGATACTGAAGGGTATATCGAAGATTTAAAAACCGCAAAATCTATATCATCTGATTTAGGAACGAATTTTTCTATTATACAAGAAGC
Organism: uncultured Vampirovibrio sp.; assembly: GCA_964431115.1. Taxonomy (GTDB): domain Bacteria; phylum Cyanobacteriota; class Vampirovibrionia; order Gastranaerophilales; family Gastranaerophilaceae; genus CAG-196. The sequence goes on along the minus strand of CAYSIO010000062.1, from coordinate 6,792 downwards.
ACTTTCCCCGAAAAATCTAGATTTTGAGATTATAAAAATCTAAATCTTTATATTTAATTAATAAACCTTAAGTTTGTTTGGTTTAAAATATAATTATATCAGATTTGAGGTAATCAGATGAAACATTCAGAATACTCAGCTGTTGTTGTTGGTAGCGGTGCAGCAGGGTTATATACAGCACTAAAATTGTCCGCTCAGATAAGTTTACCTGACGGCGTCTTACTTTTAACAAAATCCACACTTGGAGAAAGTAATTCTCGTTATGCTCAAGGTGGAATCGTAGGAGTTCTTAAACAAAATACTGATGATAACGTAGAATTGCATGTCACAGATACTTTAAAAGCAGGTGCCGGTTTAAGTGATGAGAATGTTGCCAGATATATATCAGAAATTTCTGATACAGTCATAAATGATTTAATTAATTATGGAGTTGCATTTGACAGATCCTTAGAGGGTAATCTTAACTTTACCCTTGAAGCTGCACATAGTTGTAGCCGTATTCTTCATGTAGGAGGTGATGCAACAGGCAAAGGTATTGTCGACTCATTAGCAAAAAATGTTAAAAAAGATCCAAATATTACTGTTGTTGAAAATTCTATAGCTGTTGAATTACTTGTAAACAGTGAGAAAGAATGTAAAGGCTTAATATATTATAATGAATTAACAAATGAGCATGAAATAGTTTATACATCCGCAGTAATTCTTGCAACCGGCGGATTCGGTCAGGTCTATAAATATACAACTAATCCGGAAGGAGCTACGGGTGATGGCATTGATCTAGCTTATAACGTCGGTGCAGTTATGCAGGATATGGAATTTGTACAATTTCACCCGACGGCATTAGCTTTAAGTCCAAAAAATAAAAATCGATTTTTAATATCTGAAGCAGTGAGAGGCGAGGGTGCTAAATTAATTGATTCATCAGGACAAGAATTTATGTCTAAATACCATGACAGAAGAGAACTCGCTCCAAGAGATATTGTTACAAGAGCTATCTATAACGAAATGCAGCAAAAACATTCTTCAAACGTGTTTTTAAATGCATCATTAATTGATAAAGCTAAACTTTTCATGCGCTTTCCAACAATATCAAACAAGTGTCAAGAAAGTGGCATTGATATTTCCTCCATGCCTATTCCCGTAGCTCCTGCTGCGCATTATTCAATGGGTGGGATAAAAGCTACCGTAGAGGGAAAAACTTCTATTAAAGGTCTTTATGCAATAGGTGAGGTTGCGTCTACCGGATTACACGGTGCAAATAGGCTTGCAAGCAATTCTCTTCTTGAATGTGTTGTGTGCGCATATGAATTGGCGGACTATTTGTCTTTTGCTAATTTGGAAACTCCAAAAAAAATTGATAAAGCAATTATGGATACTATTGAACTTTATTCTAAACCGATTAGTGAAACAGATTATAATATAGAGGCTCTGAAACAAGATTTAAAATCTTTAATGTGGGATAAAGCCGGTATTATTCGCACAGAAGAAAAACTCATTGAGGCAAAAAATTTGATTAAAAGAATGATATTTGATTTTAAGCGAAACCGTAAGTGTCTAAATAAAGATGAATATGAATATAGGAATATGTTAACAGTTGGATTGCTTATAGTAGATGCTGCTATAAGCAGAAAAGAATCAAGAGGTGCTCATTCTCGAGCTGATTACAATTTGACATCAGAAAATGGTATACACTCTAATATAATAAAAAGTAATAAGGAGCCGATATTATGTTAAATAATTTCTTCATAGAAGAGCATATTAAAAAAGCATTGGAAGAAGATATTGGATTTGGTGATATAACAACGGATTATTTAACTAACGAGAATGATTCTATGAAATGCGAATTAAACTCTCGAGTTAATGGTATTTTGTGTGGTAGAAATGTTTTTGAAATGGTTTTCAAAATTCTTTCGCCAAAAGTAAATGTCAAATTTCATTTTAATGACGGTGATGTAATAAAACCCGGTGATAAAATCGCGGATATTTATGGTCCGGCACGTTATGTATTAATGGGAGAAAGAGTCGCTCTTAACTATATTCAAAGAATGAGCGGTATTGCAACAGAGACAAATAAATATCAGAAAGCTATCGGCGAATATAAAGCAAAAATTGTGGATACAAGAAAAACAACTCCATTGTTCAGAGCATTTGAAAAATACTCGGTGAAGACCGGTGGTGGTAGCTTGCACCGATTCAATTTATCAGATTGCGCAATGATTAAAGACAATCATATTAAATATGCAGGATCATTAACTAAGGCTGTTGAAAAATTACGTGAACATATTTCTCATGCGCATAAAATAGAAGTTGAGTGTGATACATTTGAACAAGTAAAAGAGGCTGTAGCTTGCGGAGCTGATATTATAATGCTTGATAATATGACGTTAGTACAAATGAAAGAATGTGTTGACTACATTGCAGGCAGGGCTATAGTAGAAGCCAGCGGAAACGTTAACTTAAATACGGTAAAAGATATTGCAAAAACCGGAGTAGATATAATTTCTTCAAGTGCTATTGTTGCAAAAGCACCAACATTAGACTTAGGTTTAGATTGTAAGTAACTAATAGATTTCGATATGCGTCCTTGTAGCTCAGTTGGATAGAGCGTAGGTCTCCGAAGCCTGAGGTCGTGGGTTCAACTCCCGCCAAGGACGTACTTAAATATTTATTATAGCCTTGTAAACAGGTATAAGAGTGTGTTATACTGATAAAGTTAAGGAATGGAATAGGGTTTGTTGTGGGTTTATTCGATAATATTAAAAAAATTAAAAATCAAATAGAGCATATAGAATCGTCTGTCTATTCAGGTAAACAGTCTCTTTTAGAAGTCTATGAACGTAACATAAAGCTTGAGGCTGAAATTGAAGAACGCACAAAAGAACTTGATACAGCTAACCGTCAAATGCTTACGTTGCAACACGTTTGGGATATGATGAATTCTTCGAAACCTCTTTCTAGCGTACTCAATACAATTGCAAGAAGCTTACAAGGAGAATTGGGATATTTAAATACCTGTATTCCCAAACGTTTAGTTGATGATAAAGGCGAATACTTACAGTTAATATCTTTTTCAGGAGAACTTTTTGGTTCAAGCTTTTTGAAGTTTTTTCACTGTGAACCGACAGATTTAAGATTGGAATTTCCTAAAACAGTTAATATTGCATCATCAATTGAATCAAATACAATTTATCAATCAACTAACATTTCAGAGCTTATTAAATCGGTATTACCTAAAGCTCCGGATGTTTTAGTGGGAGCTATTGTTAAACAATCAAAAGCCAAATCTTATATAATGGTACCTCTAGCTTATAAAAATTCACATTTTGGCTGTTTGGTTTTATTTTCTTCAAGAGAAGAAGCAACAGAATCGGAATTAAATTTTTTAAACCTGTTTGCAAGACAAATTGAATTAGCTATTACTATTGCAGATTTATTCCAAGTAGTAAAAGAACAAGCTGTAACAGATGCAATGACAGGTCTATATAATCGTCGACATTTTGAAGAATGTTTAACAAAAGAAGTTGTTCGTGCAAAAAGACAAAATCAAAAATTTACGGTCATAGGTATTGATTTAGACCATTTAAAACGTATTAATGACATTTATGGACATAATTATGGAGATCTTGCAATTAAAACAATTGCGAGCGTGCTTAAGAACAGTTGCCGTTCTATTGATATTGCAGCTCGTATGGGCGGAGAAGAATTTAATGTTATTCTGCCCGGTGTAGACTCACAAGGGGGTTTAGTTTTTGCAGAACGTATAAGAAAAACCATAGAAACAATACCTTTAGAAAAAATAGGTAATATTACTGCAAGTATTGGGGTTGCAACTTATATAGAACATTCTGAAGATGTAGATGAATTATTAGAGCTTGTTGACCACGCAATGTATGAATCTAAACGTAACGGAAGAAATAGAGTTACATTGTCAAAACCTATAACCGATACATCTTGGCAGGAAGTCGCTATAGAAGCCTATATTGATATATTATCTAAGCATAGAATTCCGTTAGATAACAAAACATCTAAGTTTTTAGTTCAAAAACTACAAGAAATGAATATTAATAATGAAATACTTTATCAAGTTTCAGATACTCTTGTTGCAACATATAATCCTGAGCATTTGGCTGGTGGAACCAAGAAGAAAGTTCTGGCGGCAACATTATTAGCTAAACGTTTTGACCTTTCAAAAGAAAGTGTAGATAAACTAAAAATAGCAGTTTTATTATATGATATAGGCAATACTATGTTGCCTAAGGAGCTTTTAGCTAAGAAAGAGCCTTTAACTGAGAGTGATAAACTTTCAATAAAACAACATCCGGTTATAGCTGCAAGAGAAATATTAGAGCCAATTAGTAATGTTACTGAAATCATTCCGATTATTGAAAGACACCATGAAAACTGGAACGGAACAGGTTATCCGAATAACCTATCAGGCGAAAATATTCCTATAGAATCACAAATTATATTGATAGTAGATTCTTATTTTGCGCTTTTGGAAAATAGACCTTATCGCGTTGCAAAAACAAAAGATGATGCTATGAAAATAATTATGAAAGATTCTAATAGTAAGTGGAGCGCAAAGCTTGCAAATGAATTTGTTAAGGTTATAAATGAGGATTTGGTAGATTAATGATTGAGCTTTTAATACTTCACGAATTAAACAAAAAAGTACTTACTATGTACGGCATATCAAAAGAAATAAAATCTCAGTTTGCTGTATTAACAACCCCGAGTTACGGAACAATAAAACCGGCATTAAACAGACTGGAGAAGAAAGGACTTGTAAAAACTCAGAAAACAATGAGTTCAGGGGGACGTCCTTCTGTTTATTATTCTATAACATCTGACGGGAAAGAGGAATTAAAAAAACTGATGTTGGCTGAACCTTTGGATAATCCAATTCAATTTTTACCAACGGCGAGAATAAAACTTGCATGTGCAGAAATGCTCACAAATAAAGAACAAATAGAAATGTTAAAGACACTAAAAACAAAATCCGAGTTAATAATTTTAGATATAAAGAAAAATTTAATTGAAGCGGAACAAGATTTTTTTGCTAAGGTTGTATATGACAACTTATTATGTGAATATAAGAACTTTATTTCTCTTATAGAGGGGGTTGAACGTGCCTGCAAAAATTAGCGGTGTTATATCCGGTTCAATTGCAGAAGAATTGGAAATTACTGCAGGTGATGAACTTTTAACAATTGATGGTGTTACCCCTCAAGATATGATTGATTATAATTATTTGTGCAAAGAAGAAATCATTACGATTGAAATAAAAAAGTATAATGGTGAAATTGAGGAAATTGAACTTGAAAAAGATTATGATGAAGATTTGGGAATTATCTTTGAATCCGCAGTTTTTGATAAGATTAAACCATGCTTAAATAACTGTATTTTTTGCTTCGTAGCGCAACAACCTAAGGGGCTGAGAGATACTTTATATATAAAAGACGATGATTATCGTTTGTCATATTTACAAGGGACTTATATTACCACAACTAATTTGACCGATGAAGATAAGGAACGCATCGCCAAATTACATTTAGGTCCATTTTATATTTCTGTACACACAACTAACCCCGATTTACGCGTTAAAATGCTTAGAAATCCTAATGCCGCTAAAATAATGGATAATTTACGTTGGTTTTGCGACAATGATATTCCGTTTCATACACAAATTGTGCTTTGTCCCGGCTATAATGACGGGAAAGAATTGGAGCGTACATTAAAAGATTTAACATCGTTAGGTCAAAACCTTCTTTCTGTAGCTATAGTACCGGTAGGAATTACACAATTTAGAGAAAAAGAATTAAAAACTGTTGATTCCGAAGTTGCAAAACAAACAATTGAAATCGCAGAAAAATATGAAAAGGTTTGCTGTTCTGATGAATTTTTTCTATTAGCAGGAAAAGAAATACCTTCTTCGGAGTATTATGGTAACTTCTCGCAACTTGATGACGGTGTCGGTTCTTTACGCTCATTAATGGATGATTTTGATAATTTAAAACTTCCAACAAAGCTTAAACAACCTTTAAGAATTTGTTTTGCTTGCTCTGTTGCAGCAAAATCTGCATTTAAGTATATTGCAAATAAATTAAACAAGACAGAAAATTTGGAAGTTATCGTAAACCCAGTAAAATCAACATATTGGGGCAAGAATATAACAGTAGCTGGGTTAATAACATCAGAAGATTTAATTAATTCGGTTAAAAATGTAGAAGCGGATTATATTATTATTCCGTCAATTATGCTCAAGCCTTATTCAGACCTGTTTTTAGATGGCAACTCTATGAGTGAAGTTATTAAACAAACAGGTAAAAATTTTTATATTTCCCAAAATAATTACTCAGTCTGCGATGTAGTTGAATTAATTAACCAATATATACAATAAATATAAGAAGACTGGCTAATATACTGTGAATCTTTACCATTATTTAATAATACTTGTAGATAATAGTAAGGAGATTTGATGATGACTACAGCAATTCAGATAGAAAAAAAGACAATTTCGGTTGTTATAATTGAAGATTTTAAACTTACCAGAGTAGGTTTAAGATGCGCATTAAACGCAAATGAAGATATTCAAGTTGTTGCGGAAAGTGATAACGCTATAGAGGGATTAGAGCTAATAGAACGTCATTCTCCAAATATTGTCTTAATGGATTTAGGACTTGCAGGGATGAATGGGATTGAAGCGACTTTGAAAGTTAAAGAAATGAATAAGGATATCAAGGTTATTGCTCTCACTTCACATGACAGAGAAGAAGAAGTTATTGCTGCATT
>CAYSIO010000061.1:0-7586 GCA_964431115.1 uncultured Vampirovibrio sp. | reverse complement strand
GTGCTTATTTAGGAGAAACATCTGGAAAAAATTATTCTATTCGATGGTCTTTAAGCAGATACAAGGGTGCGTCGTTTGACGCACCAACAAAAACATCAAACTCCCTGTTCTTTCTTCTCAAAAAATATAGAGATAATAAAGTCTGGTTAAACCTCCGTCTTATTAGCTTCATTACTTTATTTCCCTACGATTTTATTCTTCATGGATTTTATGATATTGCCGTAAAAATCAAAAAAATCTTTTACATAATATTTTGCAATTTCAATTCTGGAGACCTTTTCGTGACATCTATTTATTCGATTAGGTAATGTCCCAAACTCTCTACAAATCGGCGGTCTGTCTTTATAAACACTACATCTCGCATAATCAGTTATAAACGGACAATAGTTATCAAACTGATTGTATGACTTCATAAGCTCATCTACTTGTTTTTTTGATTTGATATTATAAGCTTTCAAGAGTTCTCCAGGAATTCCGTAAACCAATTTCCCATCGCCGGTTTGACCTACTATTTGTATCGGATTCTGAGTTGTATTATAAATTATTGAATCAAAAGGGTCTCCTATAGAGTTTTTACCGATATTTATAGCAGAATATATATTTCTTTGTATCTTATGTTGAAAACGTGGCAAAAAATGCTCCGGCAAAGGTGCATTTGTACAGCAATGAGCTTTGCATTTCGGAATAAAACATTTTGTAGGTGCTGTTAAATATGTTTTTAAACTCATATTAAAATAAAACCGTCTAAAAAAATTTTTGCTAACAAAAAAGCCGGATTTTAAATCAGGCTTTCTTATTATTAAACAGTTACTTTATGATAAATCTTTTTACCTTTTTTAATCTTTATGCCGTCTTTTAAAGCTTCTCTGGTGAATCGATATCCCATATCGGAGATTTTTTCTTCTTCAACAGATACTCCGCCTTGTTGAATCAATTTTTTAGCTTCGCCTCTGCTTGCACAAAGTTTTGTCTCCACTAAAACATCGATTAAAGAAATTTCATTACCTTCAAAAACCAAAGCAGTCGTTGGCATATTGGAATCGTCTCCTCCGCCTGCAAATAATGCCTTAGCTGATTCTTGAGCAATATCTGCTTCTTCTTTACCGTGAACAAGACTTGTTAATTCATAGGCAAGAATTTCTTTTGCTTTATTCAATTCAGCACCTTGCCAAGATTCCATTTTCTCAATTTCTTCCAACGGCAAGAATGTCAACATTCTTATACATTTTAGAACATCATCGTCCTCAACATTTCTCCAATATTGATAGAAATCATATACAGAAGTCTTATTCTTATCCAACCAAACAGCACCGGATGCAGTTTTACCCATTTTCTTGCCTTGAGAGTTCATTAACAATGTAATTGTCATTGAATGAGCATCTTTTCCTGTTTTTCTTCTAATCAAATCTGAACCCGCAAGCATATTCGACCACTGATCGTCTCCACCAAACTGAAGATTACAGTTATAAGTTTCATTCAAGTGATAGAAGTCATAAGCTTGCATAATCATATAGTTGAACTCTAAAAAGCTTAAACCTTTTTCCATTCTTTGTTTATAGCACTCTGCGCGAAGCATATTGTTAACGGAGAAACAAGCACCAACTTCTCTCAAAAGTTCAATGTAATTAAGGTTTAATAACCAGTCAGCATTATTCACCATTACAGCTTTATCATCACCAAACTCAATAAAGCGTTCCATTTGCTTTTTGAAACATTCACAGTTATGGTCGATAGTTTCCTTTGTCATCATTGAACGCATATCACTTCTGCCTGATGGGTCACCTACGTGAGCAGTTCCGCCACCAATTAAAACAAACGGTTTATTCCCTGCCATTTGTAAACGTTTCATCAAGCATAAAGCCATAAAGTGCCCTACGTGCAAAGAATCTGCAGTCGGGTCAAATCCTATATAAAAACGAGCTTTTCCGGAGTTGATTAAATCTCTGACTTCCTGCTCGTTTGTAATTTGTGCAATCAATTGTCTTTGTTGTAGCTCTTCAAAAATTCCCATTTATCCAAATTTCCTTTATTTATTATCTTCTTTAATCTTAATAAAAATAGGACAAGCTTGCAAGCTTGTCCTATCCGGTCTCTAATTTTTACTACTTAACCTCTACTTTCACTTTGTCCGGAGCAATTCTATCTTTCATAATCTTTTTATGATGAAAATTACCTCTTGGTTCTCTATGTTCATCGAAATGATGATGGCAATGCATTGCAGGTCTCATCATTGGGCCGTGTCCGAACGGGCAAGGTGGCATAGGTGGTTTATGCAATGCAGCAAATAAGCTCAGTGCACAATATGTACCGACAAAAACTGCCAAAGCTTTTACTAAAAATTTTCTAAACCATTTTGATTGGCAAAAACATTCTTTTTTTACCCCTTCATTTACCCCTTCATTTACCCCTTCATTTACCCCTACTGTTTTAATTTCTTCTGTCATAATATTTCTCCTATTTTATGTCTTTCAAGACCCTCTACATCTCTATAACGAAATTTATTTTTAATTGTTCATTTTTTGATTATAATTTTGGAATTTTATTTATAAATTAGAAGACATTTGCCCTTTTTTGAGTAAAATTATTATATGGGTAATTATTCAGAAAAAGCGGTAAACAACTTTAAAACAGGCTATAACTGTGCTCAATCAGTATTTTTAGCGTTTGCTGAAGACTTTGGTTTTGATAAAGAAACCGCTCTAAAACTTTCATCATCTTTTGGTGGCGGAATGGGAAGATTAAGAGAGGTCTGCGGAGCAGTAAGCTCTATGTTTGCAATAGCAGGACTTAAAGAGGGATATACATCTCCAAACAACGATGATGTCAAAGCAAAACACTATGAGCTTATTCAAGATTTAGCAGAAGATTTTAAATCAAAATTCAATACTATTATTTGTAGAGAGCTCCTAGAGCTCCCTGAAGGTAAAGATTCCCCAATACCTTCAAGAAGAACTGAAGAATATTACCAAGCTCGGCCTTGCGAGGCATTTGTTCGCTATGCTGCTGAAATTATTGAACAACGTTTCTTAAATTAGCGGAGCAAATATTTTCCAATAAAGGAATATTGATACCCCAACAAGAAGAAATCCGCTTATTTTTAGCAAGATTTCGGTAAATTTTGCAAGCGATTTCATGTTTTTTAGTCCGGATGTAAACAAACCTGCAACTATAAGTATCAATCCTTGTCCTAATGCAAAAAGAAACAGCATTAAGATAGCCAAGCCTAAATTCTTACCGATTGCAGCAAACGCCATAATCCCTGCCAAAATCGGAGTTGAGCATGGAGTTCCTGCGAGTGCAAAAGTTATCCCCAACAAAATAGGATACAAAAATATTGAATTTGTCGAATTGGTCGGCATTGATTTTATTATTGTAGGAGTCTCTATTTCAAGAATATCAAGCAATTTTAACCCCATTACAAGCAACAGAGATGCTATTATTAGCGTAAAATAGCTACCCATAGCTGAAGCGAATACACTACCAGTAAGCGCACAAAAAACGCCAATTATAGTGAAAACAATAGCCGTTCCAAAGATAAAACAACAAAGTTGCAAGAAAGTTCTTAAAGGAGTTTCTTTGGAGTAACCGCCAACGTAGCCGATAATTAGCGGCAACATTGCAAGGGAGCAAGGTGAAAGTGATGCTAAAACACCGCCAAAAAATGAAGCTATTAATAGCAAATACCACGTTGTTTGATTCGTGTTAGAAAAAACTTGAAGCAAATTATCCATTCAATTGTTCCTTCATATAGTTTTCAAGTATTCTTGGCTGAATCATCCCCTCTGTCTTTCTCAAAACATTTCCGTCATCGTTTTTAAAAATACAAGTCGGAACAAGTATTACGTCATATTCTTTAATTAAATTCTTTGTAGTTTTATCGTCTTGGGTAACATCTATTTTTCTCAATGAAATTTTATTTGCATATCCGGGATATACTTCTTTAAAGACTTTATCTAATTCTTGACATTCATAGCACATTTGGGATGAAAATTTGATAATTTCAGGGCCGCTAACTGCAACAGAAGGCAAAACCGCAACGCCTTTGTCTCTTGTAAGTCCCCAGTAAACACCCAAAGGGATTAAAAAAATAGCTAAGATAACAATAACATTTTTGTTCATAATTAAGCTCCTGTATAAATACTACCATAGAATCATAGAAAAAAATTTTTATCTTTTGAATTGCCAACCGGATTTATTTTTGCAAAAAATAAGGGCGAATTTGTTTCACAAATTTGCCCGTGATATGGAATTATATATTTAAATTTATTTATTTTACTTTAACCTTTGGAACAACTGACATTCCAGGAATAATTGAGTATTCGTTAGGGTCAACTTTTTCCGTAAACACAATTTTTACAGGAATTCTTTGTACGATTTTTACGAAAGATCCAACTGCGTTTTCAGGAGGGAATAAGCTTGCTTTTGCTCCTGAACTTCTTTGGATAGAATCAACTTCTCCTTTGAACACTTTATTTCCGTATGTGTCAATTTTAATATCAACAGGTTGTCCTTTTTTCATATGCTCAAGCTGAGTTTCTTTGAAGTTTGCAACAACCCAAACATCGTTAGGAACGATTACGAACAAAGGTGAGCCCGGTTGAACCATCATACCAACTTCAACTTTTTTGTTAGAAACTGTACCATCTATAGGTGCGATAATATCAGTGTATTCCAAAGCAAGTTCTGCTGCACGTTTTTGAGCTTTCAAAACATTCAAATCAGCGTCAGCAACTTTTGCTGCTTTTGAAGGATCTTTAGAAAAAATAGCTTGTTCTGCTGAAGTTTGTCTTGCGGACACAGCTTCTAAGTGTGTAATAGCTTTATCTAAAGTTTGTTTTGAAACTGCCCCAGCTTTATAAAGATTCTGATATCTTTCTACATCTTTTTGTGCAAGCTCGATTTCAGAATTTGCTGCATTTAGGTTTGCATGAGCATTTTGTTGGTTTAGAAGAGCTCTTTCATATGCTGCAGTAGCTTGTTCTAGTCTTACTTGATAATCAATTTTATCAATTACTGCTACAACATCACCGGCTTTTACAGGTTGGTTATCTTTTACAAGAACTTTTACAATTTGACCTGACACTTTAGGTGAAACGGAGACCGTTGTTGTCTCAACATAAGCATCATCCGTAGATTGATACTTCATCGCGTCAAAAATGAAAAACCCGCCAACTAATACTGCAATAACTGCTGCAAGTATTACCCAATATCTTTTTGTATGTAGTTTATTTTCTTCTTTTAATTCTTTTTCTTCACTCATTGTCCTTTTCCTTTATATGTCTATTTCCATTGTATCTTCCAATACATCTCTTAAATCAGCTAATAATTCCCCAACTTTTGATAAATCGGTATTCGCAATTCTTTCTTCAACAACTTTATGCAACGGTCTAAGTTTTTCATAAGTCTCTTTATATATTTTTTTACCGTTCTTTGTTATTTTAATAATTTTTACAGGCCTGTTGTTCTTAGAAGTCAATTCTCTGGTAATAAACCCCTTTGACTCAAGAGAATCGAGTAATTTTCCTGTATTAGCTCTGTCTTTTAAAATCATTTTTGCCAAATCTCTTTGACATAATCCGTCATTAAAAGAAATTATGTCCAGAGCAGAAAATTCTTCCGGAGCAAGTCCTAAGCCAAGTCGGCCAAAAAGCTGAGTGCCAAGCATTTTCGTATATCTGGCAGTTAATTCGATTTGATAAAAAATACTGTCTGTAAAGTGTCTTGTCTCTGTAGGCATTACTTCCCCAAGCTTGTCAATCGTCTAAATAAAGTATGTTGTTCAAACAACATGTTGCATTTGCAACATATCTATGCTAACATTATTATTGTAAAAAATCAAGTACTTGGAGAAGATTAAATTATGAAAAGATTATTATCATTAGCTATAGTAGCATCGCTTGCTATGTCATATACAGCTCCGGTTTTAGCGATTGAAGATTCCGTCAAGACAGAAAAAGTTAAAACAGAAAAAGTTACCCCAACACTTAATAAACACGAATACATTAATATGGCTTGGTGGCAAGGATTCAACGATGAATACTTAAACGGCTATATTGTTAAAGCATTGGAAAATAACAAAGATTTAAAAATGGCAACTCTAACAATTGATGAGTTTTATCAAAACGTTGTAGCGCAGCGTTCGGCACAGTTGCCACAAATTAATGCAGGCTTTTTGCCGGGCTATTCTGATTTTGGCAATGGTCCTTCAGATGCATACGCTTTTCCTATATTTGCAAGTTGGGAATTGGATATTTACGGAAAAAACAGTAATAAAACCAATTCTGTACGCAAACTTTGGGAATCATCTATCTTAGATGAACGCGCCGCATATATATCAATTGCATCAGCAGTTGGCAGTACTTATATAAATATTGTTAAACTTGATGCACAAATTGATTTGCAAGAAGATATCGTAAAATTAAGAAAAGAAATTTTTGAAATGATGGAAATTTCTAACAAAGAAGGTCTTGTATCAACATCAGATTTAGTAAAAGCAAATCAATCTTATGTTGTTGGGGTTACAAATTTAACTGAAATGAAAAAGAATCGTTCAAAATTGCTTCACCAATTAGCAGTTTTAACAGGCGACAGCCCTAATAATATAGAAGAATATGCAAGAGCTGATTATAAAACATTGGCTTATTCCGGAGTAATTCCTGAAACAGTACCTTCCGAAGTAATTATGCAAAGACCTGATTATTTGAAAGCAGAAAAAATGCTTGAAAAAGCAGGACTTGATGTGAAAGTCGCAAGAAAAGAATGCTTGCCTGCTATCAATCTTGGTGGATTGGTTTTATTTAACGCTCAAAACATCGGAAGCTTGTTTACAACGTCCAATGCACTATGGGGCTTAGGTGGCGGATTGTTACACCCGATTTTTGCCGGCGGAAAGATTAAAGCTAATTTAAAAGCTAAAAAGATTGTTTATGAAAGAAGTCTAAGAAATTATGAAAAAGTTAATCTGACATCTATGCAAGAAGTCAATGATACTTTAGTATCTATTAATATGGATAAAGAAAAATTAGCGAAACAAAAAGAAATTCAAAATTTAGAGCAAAAAGATTTTGAGTTGACAAAACTTAAATATGCAGAAGGTGTAATCGCAAAGCTTGATTTAAACCAGAAAGAAGAAAATTTATTAAACGTTAATAAAATGGTTTACTCAAGCGAATTTGATTGCATGATAGACTATATTAGCTATTACAAAGCAGTTGGCTCAAAAGCTTAAGCGTTTTCGCAATAATTTTTATTATAAAAAAATAGGGTTGTTATTTTATTTACAACCCTATTTTTTAGATTTATTTCTATTCCCTATGCTTTAATATCTTTAATTGATAAAGCGATTCTGTGTTCTTTTGGAGTGAATTTTTTGATTAATACATCAACTTCAGCACCAACTTTGAACATATTGAATGGATTAACGTTTTCATCTGACATTTCAGAAACAGGTAATAAAGCTTCAACACCAGGGAAGATGTTAATGAAAGCACCAAAAGTAGTTACTTTGTTTACAGTACCTTTAACAACTTGTCCTTCTTCGAATTGACCTTCGATTTGTTGCCAAGGGTTTTCGCCCATTCTCTTAA
>CAYSIO010000060.1:0-7586 GCA_964431115.1 uncultured Vampirovibrio sp. | reverse complement strand
TCCATCAATATTCTTTTTATAATCATCACCCATATGACGTTTAATAGAAGCAATCGTTTTATCAGGATTCAATATAGCTTGACGTTTTGCTAACTGTCCAACTAATCTTTCACCTGTTTTTGAAAACCCTACAATTGAAGGTGTTGTTCTCATACCTTCTGCGTTAGCAATAACGGTTGGTTTACCACCTTCCATAACTGCAACTACTGAGTTTGTTGTACCTAAGTCAATACCAATTGTCTTTGCCATTTTTTATTTCTCCTTATTTGTAATTATAATTACTATTCATCCGGAGTGATTGAGTGATTAAGTGATTGAGTGATTAAGACTGTTATAATTTTTTTTAATAAACTTGTTTTCCATTGACCTTTATGAGCAAAGCGAATTAAACAACTTAATCACTTAGTCACTTAGTCACCTAGTCACTGTATTTTAATTAAACCACCATTTTCAACAAAATATTAAAAAATAAACAATTTCTTAATTATTCACTAGCAAAATTTATTTTTAGGAGGTTTATAATAAGTGATATGTCTATTTTCGGTGATTATAAATCATATAAAAAATATGCTCCTCAGTATTCTGAATGGAAAAATGCTCGCAATTTAGCAGAAGCTAAAAGGCAGGAATATTTACGCCAAAACCCAACTGCAATAAATCAAGATGACATAAAGAAGAGTAAAGCTTTGCTTAGAGCAATTGACGTTATGGATGAGTATTCGCAGAAAAAAGCAGAAAATACAGAAGTCGCAACTGAATCTATTATTGGCAACGTTGCAACATTTGCAATGGTTATCGGTGGTGGCATAGGGTATTTGTTTAAAAATAATAAAGCCTTATTAAAACTATGTTCTAAGTTTGTGAAAAATAAAGAAGCTCTTCCAGAAATAGCAAAACTCGTATCTGCAACTATCGGCGGGTTATTAGGTTTAACGGCAGCGTCTTTCCCTCTCTATGCTTGGGCAGCGAAAGCTGAGACTAAAGCTTCAAGGAAAGGGCGTTTTGAAGCAATGCGTAAAGAGTTAAATGACCCTAAAACTTTTGTAACTTTAACTCCGGAACAAGAAATTCAGCTTGAAAAGAATTTAGCTGTTCTTAAAGGACAAAAAGAAGTCAAAAATCCTTTTAAAGGTTTCAAAGAAAGTTGGAATACAGTAAAAGATATGGTTGTTGATTCAAAAGAGTATTTGCAACAAAAAAATGACTTTGAAATCAGCCTGATTAAAGATGAAAAACATTTTGATAAAAAACTTAATCCTGAAGAAATTGAAGACGCAAAACGTGATCAACAATTATTAACAAAGTTAGTAGAGAAAATTGATATTGCTTCTCAAGATTATGCTGAGAATGCAGAACTTGCAACATCAGCTCTTATAACTACAACATTCGGTTTTAGCGCTTTGTTCACTGCTTTATATGAAAAACTGGCACAAGCTCTAAAATGGCAAAAATCTGCTGCGCCAGCAGGTTTAGGCGGATTGTTAATGTTGGGTGCAACTATTTGGGGAGCTAAGGTTCAAAAAGAAGCTTCAAGGGTTGGTAGATTTAAAGCAAAACAAGAATTAATGAATAACCCTGAACGATTAGTTTATGTTCCAGACGAAAAAACTGGTGAAATTAAAGATGTTCAAATTTCTAATGAAAAGAAAGGTTTCTTTAAATTTATGAAAGAAGCTTGGAAAAACAGTAAAGAATACGATAAATGGAAGAAAAACGAAGGAGCTGTTGAGAAAAAACTTTCCGAAGCTTTAAAAAACATTGAAATTACGGATGAACAGTTAAAAGATGCTAAAAGGCTTCAATACAATACATTTAAGACCTTTAATAAAGTTGATGAAAAATCACAAAAATATGCAGAAAGCATTGAAGCACTCGGACAATCAATTCAAGTACCAATAACAGAATTGTTATCAATAATTGGTATCGGAGTCGGAATGAAATTCTTAGTCAAAGGAATGAAATCAAAAATACACGCTGAAAAAATTAGCGGTTATATAAAATATTTTATGACAGCACTTGGATTTACCTTGCCTTCTGTTTTAATTAATGCATATATAACGAAAGAACAGAAAAAAGCTTCACGAGTAGCGAATATGTTAGCTATTAATGAGATGCAAGATTATAGAAATTTTGCAGACTATTCAAGGTTTAAACAAAATGTCAACAATTAAGATAAATAATTTATCTCAGGTATATAAAAACGAATATTCAACTTGGCGCGAAACTAAAGATTTGAATTCTGCAAAACGTCAAGAATATTTGCGCAGAAATCCTGATGAGATTGAAGACTACGACTTACAAAGAGCAAAGATACTTTTATTTGCAGTTGAAATGATGGATAAATCATTAAAAGGAAATTCTAACAAGATTGGAGTTGCTTTTGAAACAGCTACAAATTTAGGACTTGGCTACGCTGCAATTGGTGGAGCAGCATTAGGTTTCTTGATTACAAAATTAAATTTTGTTAAAAAGGCTATCAGTAAAATTGTTCAAAAACACCCTGTATCAAGAAACATATTTTCAATGGGAATTTCAGTTACAGGCGGGATTTTAGGTATACTTGCCGCTTACCCGGCTTATAATTTTTTGTCAAATATAGAATCAAAAATCCATAGAAAAAGAAAATTCGAAACAATGGAAAAAGAGTTGCAAGATCCAAAAATATTTGTAGTTCTTGATTCCGAACAAAAAAAGATTTTTGTGGAAAATCTTCCTGACCTAACCCAAAAAACTGAAGAGAAATTAATTAATAAAGGTTTAAAAAAAGAATTTGAATCAATTAAACAAGTCACTAAAGAAGCATTATATTACGATAAAGAACAGACAAAATTTAAGGAAAAATACAGAGAAGACAAATCATTATATGAAAACAAACTGACTGAACAAGAAATAAAATCTGCACAAAAAGACAGGGTATTGCTAAGCATCTTAATAAGAGAAATAAATACAAAATCACAAAGTTATAAAGAAAAAATGCAAAGAATAACCGATAATTTGATTACCCTATCTTTTGCATTGGGTTCAATATTTGCTCTTGCATATGAACGAGTGGCTAAAAAAATGAACCTGAAAACATCTTCATTACCTGCAAGCATGGGCGTATTATTATTGGTAACTTCTACATTTTTTGGTAATTGGGCACAAAGACGAGCTTCACATGTAGGAAGGTTTAAAGCGATACAAGAAATGAAACAAAATCCGGAGCGTTTGGTTTATATAAACAAAATAAAGACAGATATGATAGAGGATGATGAAGTCCAACTTGATGAAAAACAAAGAATAAATATCTTTAAATTTATGAAAAAATTCTTTAAGCACAATAGAGAATATCAGGAATGGAAAAACACTAAGAGTTATACCGGCAATGATATTTCTAATGCTATGAAAAATGTCGAAATATCACCGGAACAATTGCAAGACGGTAAACGATTACAGAAAAATTTATTTAAAACTTATTATAAAGTAGATAAAAATACTCAAAACTATTCAAACGATATTAATGTAATGAGCGAGTCCGTAAAATACCCGATAACACTTATACTGGGCTCTATCGGTTCTGTTTGGGGGATAAAATACTTGACCAACCTGAGAAATTCCATAAAACCGGCTGAAGTTTTTAAAAATTCTGCGAAATATCTTGGAATAATATCTTTATTTACAATTCCAACTATGTTGGTAAATGCTTATTTTGCTAAAGCTCAAAAAATGGGCGCAAGAATTTCTGATATGATGACAATGAAAGATTTGGAAGACTATAGATTTTTTGCAGATTATAGTAGGTTTGAAAGCGGTGAAGTGATTAAGGGGCAGAGTGATTGAGTAATTTAATACGTAATTTTCCCTAAAACCACTCGTTTTTTTGCACCTGTACAACAATATTTAACCTCTTTTAGGAGGAGGTCGCCATCGTAGGAGCAAAGCGACATACGAGGGCGGGTGGTGGTTATATATATTTATCAATTTCTAAAAATACCGCTTCAATATTTTTATCGATATCATTATTCCAAAACCTAATTACTTTGTAACCTTTTTCTTCTAGAAACTTAGTTCTTTGTTTATCAAGTTCTATATTATTTGGTTCATTATGTTGTCCACCATCAATTTCTATAATTAATTTTTTTTCTAAACAAATAAAATCTACAATATAGTTACCAATAGGATGTTGGCGTTTAAAAGCTAAATTTTTATAACGATGATTTCTTAATAGATTCCACATTTTAGCTTCTTGTGGAGTTTGCTGTTTTCTTAGTGTTCTAGCTAAAATATTTCTTTTGTCCATGTTGTCATACTAGCATGTTTAAGGTTAAACCACCACCCGAATTTGTAAATTCACTGCGTTCATTAACAAATTCTACCCTCCTCCTTAAAGAGGGTAGAAAAACCTAATACGTAATTTTCCCTAAAACTACTCGTTTTTCTGCACCGGTACAACAAGGTAGATTGTTCGGAATTCCGTAATAATTGCAATAACCAAGAAGAGCAAAGGCCATAACTTCTTTATAGTTATTTGAAATTCCAAAATCTTCGTGAGTTTTTAGTTCAATTCTTTTTGGAAGGTATGAACGCAAAAATTTCATCATAGTTTTGTTATAAGCTCCACCCCCGCCTATCACAACAGTATCGATACTAACTGACGGGTAAACAAATCTTTCATAGCTTTGCGCAATTGTTTTTGCGGTGAGTGCAGTTAATGTCGCAATAATATCTTTAGGCTCAGACGGTGCGATTTTTAAAATATTTTCTATATATTTTGTAGAAAAATATTCTCTGCCTGTTGTTTTAGGAGGTTCCATAAAGTAATATTCGTCTTGAAGCAAGCAATCTAACCAACTTTCGCAAACATTACCTTGAGAAGCGATTTCACCGTCTTTGTCATATTTTTTTCCAAAGAATTTTTGCATACAATAATCAATCATTATGTTTCCACAGCCGGTATCAAACCCAAAAGTATCGCAGTCTTGAGATACAACTGTTACGTTAGAAATTCCGCCAATATTCTGGATTGCAAAGTTTTCGCCGGATTTGCGGAACCAACGATCATCTGCAAAACAAACTAAAGGTGCACCTTGACCACCATGAGCAATATCGGCTTCACGAAAATTAGAGATAACCTGACATCCTGTTTCTTTTGCAATAACAGCGCTTTCGCCAATTTGAAGCGTGCTTTTAAGAGAAATATTATCCAATTTTTCATTAAACGGATAATGATAAACGGTTTGACCGTGTGATGATATAAAATCAGGCTTTCCAAACTCGCTAATAAGCACATTCGCTGCGTCAGCAAAACATTTTCCTATTGCAAAATTAAGCTGACAGAGCTCTTTTATAGAAATATCACCACGAAAAGCTGAAAAAATCTTTGCTCTGATATGTTCGGGGTAAATGTAATTAATTCCTTGTATGAGCTTAACAGACATATCCGGATAGACTTCACAAAGCCCTGCGTCTATTGAGTCACAGGATGTCCCGGACATTAATGCTATAACTTTTTTTACTTCTTTTTCCATAAAATTTGTCCTTATTTCGTGCGTTACAACGCACGCTACTTTTTTTGATTTGATGCGTTACAACACAGCCTACTTTGTTTACCCCGGTAGGGTGCATTGTAATGCACCAATAAAAACTATTCTAAATTCATTTCTTTAATTTTATTTATATCATTAAAATTACACCAATTCTCATTATATAAATTTTTTTGAACAAATTTTTTAAATGAAGAAAATTCCCAAGCTTTTGGTGGAATTTGATAATGTTTCATAGAATTATAGTGAATGTAATCTATGTGCTTGTTAAAATCATCTTCATTTCTGATTATATGATCATAATAACGTCTTTGCCAAACTCCTTTTTCGTTTCTTTTTTGTTCACTTTCAGTTAATTTTATTGATTTTAAAAAATTTAGTGGCAGTTTTTGAACGAAATTATATTTAATATCACGAATGATTAAAGGAATTTTTTCGATTTCTCTAAGTTGAAGTAATAAGTGACAATGGTCATGTAAAACAATACATGCAATTAATTCAAAATCAAATTTATCTTTTGATTCTTTCAAACTTAACTTAAAGCTATCAATAAATTCTATTAAAATATTTTGCCTGTTTTTAGTAACAATGGTAATAAACACAGGATTATTTGTGTCTTTAAAGTATCTTCTATAATTACTCATAAGTTAATTATAACAAATTTTTAGAACTTTGTTTATTTTTTTTCGTGCGTTACAACGCACGCTACTTTTCTTGATCTGATATGTTACAACTTTATCTACCATTGTAGAGTAGGGTGCATTGTAATGCACCATTGACTTTTGAATGAAATCTTTGGTGCGGATAAGTCAATTAACATTGTTTTTCGTGCGTTACAACGCACGCTACTTTTTTTGATTTGATGCGTTACAACGCATCCTACTTTATTTACCCCTGTTGGGTGCATTGTAATGCACCATTGACATTTACCCCTATTTACCAATACAGAAATGGTCGAAAATATTATCCAAAATATCATCCGTAATCAATTCACCTGTTAGCTCATCAAGCGCAAGCAGGGAAGCTTTTACGTCAATTGAAATCAAATCTTGAAGCTCTTGAATATTCGCCGCTAAAAGTGCTTGGTCAAGAGAAGCCCTTGCTCTTGATAAACAAGTTTGTTGACGAGAGTTGGTTACAAATTCCAAATTTTCAGGTTCAATATCACAGACTTTGTTTGTCAAAGTCTGTTTTAGTTCATTTACCCCTTCTCCTGTTAAAGCAGAAATATTCAAGATTTCTCCCTCGCCCTGCGGGAGAGGGTTGGGGTAAGGGGACATTTTATCCGCCTTATTTGCGATTACAATATGATTTTTATCTTTAACTAAATCATATATTTCTTGGTCTTCTTCTTGAATCCCTTGAGCTGAATCATAGACAAAAAGAACTAAATCCGCTTCATTCAAAGACTGTTTAGAATATTCTATTCCAATTGCTTCTACTTTGTTTTCATCCTCATTTACCCCACGAATACCTGCGGTATCTACTAGAGTTACAGGTATTCCTAAATCAAGGGTTTCTTTCAAAACATCACGAGTTGTTCCTGCAATATCAGTAACGATAGCTCTATCAAGGCTTAAGAGCGCATTGAAAAGAGAAGATTTACCGACATTTGGTTTACCTACGATTGCTACTGAAATTCCTTGTCGGAGAATATTTGAAGAATTTGCATTTGATAAAACTTTATCAATTTCATTTATAATGTTTTCAAATTTCTCTATTAAATATGAATACTCAGGCTCTGCAACATCTTCAGGAAAATCAATACCTGCTGTGATTCTGGAAAGAACTTCAAAAATTTCATTGCGTATTTCGTTAATTTTTTCTTTCAAGACACCTGAAAGGTTTTTAACTGAAACCTTAGCGAAATTGCTTGTCTTTGAGTGAATTATATCTGCAACGGCTTCTGCTTGAGATAAGTCAAGACGCTTATTTAAAAAAGCACGTTTTGTAAATTCGCCTTTTTCAGCCATTCTTGCACCGTTCTTAAGTATAAGATTGAGAATATTTTTAACAACATTTATTCCGCCGTGACATTGAATTTCAACAACGTTTTCACCTGTA
>CAYSIO010000059.1:0-7604 GCA_964431115.1 uncultured Vampirovibrio sp. | reverse complement strand
CTACAATCGCACGGTATTTGAAATTAAATCGAATAATTTAGGTTCACAAAATGCAGTTTGTGGCGGAGGAAGATATGACAGTCTCGTTAAAAATTTAGGTGGTGAAGACACTCCAGCACTAGGCTTTGCAATGGGAATGGAAAGGTTGGCTTCACTTATTGGTGAACAAGCTGATAACAAAACCATCGCATTTATAGTTTCAAATAATACTTTAGAAGCGATAAAATTGGCAGAAACCCTTCGCTCAAACGGTATATCTTGCGAATTTGATTTAACTAATAAAAAATTTGTTAAACAGCTGGAAAAAGCTTCAAAAGTTGCTAAATATGCATTGATTTTGGGCGAGGATGAAATTGCTCAGAATAAAGTGACAGTTAAGAATTTAGAAACTTCTGAGCAGAAAATAGTTGAAAGAGGTAGCAAATATTTTATTTAGAAGTTTTAAATAAAATATGCTCAGCCCAATTTCTTATAATAACCAACCAAGCTTTGGCGTGAATTTGAAATCACGCAAACTTGCGCTGAGTCAAAAAGATTTTTTTATAAAAATAAAAGGATACAAAAAAAATACTTTATGGGCTGATGAAATAAAAAGAACAACTGATGAAGCAGTAGAACTTATCCGCACACATTGGGACTCCGATTGGGTTTTATTTAACATTACAGAAGGAGTAAAAGTTGCAAATCAGTATCCGTTAGATATTAATCTTAGAGCACATACGGGCATATTAAGAACATCCAGAGACGGTTGGGAACACGGATCAGACTGGGATGGATGTAGTATTATCACTCCTTATAATAATAATAAATATAAAACTTACGAAAAAAGATTGGATAAAATTGCAGAGACTCCTTTAATTAATCCTTTTTATGACATTGCTCTTTCAAAAATAATAAATAATAAAGAAGAAAAAATAAAGGAAATTTTTCATCCGAGTCCGGATTTTATAAATAACGCTTTTCAACATATCAATAGGATTTATGGTTATATTCAATCAAATTTTATAAAGAAAGAAATTAAGCCGGAAAATATTAAAGAAGCTAATGATAAAATTGCTGAGTTACGTTGGATAATGGCTCATTCAATGCCTTGGGAACGAGGAACGGATTCAATTTCAAATGTATTTATGCGAGCTCTTTACAAAGCTATGGGAGTAAAAGCTTATCCGCCGGCAAAAGGAATTTCTTTTGATTTAGAAGCTTTTTGTACAAATTTAGAAGAATATAAGAATAATTTTGCAAATTATTTCGAAAAACCACCCGAAGTAATAGAATAAGTTTGGAAATAAATTTTTAAGTAATATAATCTTTTTATGGACTGGCAAAAAGAAGATTTAAAATATATATGGCATCCTTGCTCACAAATGAAGGATTATGAAACCCTTCCGCCTATCGTCATTGAACGCGGCGAAGGAATAAATCTTTACGACATTAACGGCAAATGCTATAAAGACGTAATCAGCTCTTGGTGGTGTAACCTTTTGGGGCATTGCAATCCGAGAATCAACGAAGCTGTAAAGAAACAAATCGACAAACTTGAACACGTTATCTTTGCAAATTTTTCTCACAAAACAGTTATTGAACTTTGCCAAGAATTAATGAAAGTTTTACCAAAAGGTTTATGCAAATTTAACTTTGCAGACAATGGTTCTTCCGCAATAGAAATGGCTTTGAAAATGAGTTTTCAATATCATTATCAAACGGGAAACCCTCAGAAAAAAAGATTTATGGCATTAACAGATGCATATCATGGTGAAACTCTGGGAGCTCTTGCAGTCGGCGGAGTTGATTTGTATTCACAAATTTATAAACCAATAATGATGGATGTTATAAGAATCCAAGCTCCTGATTGTTTCCGTTGTAAATATGGTCAATGCCGTGAAATTTGTAATTGCCAATGCTTTGAATGCGCAGAAGAAGAATTTAAAAAATACGGAAATGAAACAGCTGCAATTATTGTAGAACCGCTACTTCAAGGTTCAGCAGGTATGAAAATTTATCCGCCGCTTTATCTCAAAAAGCTTCGTGAATTATGTAATAAATACAATGTTCACTTGATAGCTGATGAAATTGCAACAGGCTATGGCAGAACAGGAAAAATGTTTGCTTGTGATCATGCGGGGGTAAATGAAGGTATAAGCCCTGATATTATGTGTCTTTCAAAAGGTTTAACAGGCGGATACATGCCAATGGCAATTGCCATCACCACGCAAGAAATCTACGACGCATTTTATGATGATTACTTAAAAGGTAAAGCTTTTATGCATTCGCATACTTATGCAGGAAACCCTCTTGCTTGTTCTGCTGCAGTAGAAGTCTTAAAGATTTTAAGAGAAGAAAAAATTATTGAAAAAGCTAACTCAAAAGCTGAATATTTTAATCAAATAATTCGAGAAAAATTCTTACCTCTTAAAAATGTTGGTGAAGTCCGCTCAATCGGATTAATAAATGCAATTGAACTTGTAAAAGATAAAGATACAAAAGAGTCTTTAGACAGCACAAAAAGAACAGGCTACCAAATCTATAAAAAAGCTCTTGAAAAAGGAGTTCTTCTCCGCCCGCTCGGTGATGTAATCTATTTTAACCCACCGTTAATTATTGAAAAAGAAGATATGGATTTTGTAACAGATATTGCACTAGAATGCACAAAAGAAATCCTAGAATAGATAAAATAAAAATCTATTCTAGGATTTATGTTAATTTGAGATTTATTTTTTTTATGGCATTAATTTTTTTAAATTTTCAATAATTTTTCTGCCGGCTTCATCTATAGGAGCATATGCTTTCATAAAGTAGTCTCCTGGTATAGCGTAAGGTTTACCGGCACCATCAATGGCTTCCATTGCCGGCATACCATTAACGTATGTTTTTTCAGCACCTTCTCTTGATAAAATTTCCAAAGCTTTTGGTAAATCGGCCTCAATTAAGACTTCTTTATCCATTCTTGTTTGATAAAGATTTCCTGAAATATGTTCATATTTTTGCTTTAAGACTTCAGGTTGGATTGGGTATCTTTCACCATTTAAGAGATTTGTAACTAAAGAATCACCAGCCTGTCCTTCTAACATTTCACCTTTAGCCCAAGGGTTTGGAACTTTAAAAGCTTCTTTCATTTGTTTAGCTTCAATTTTAACAGGAAGTTTTTTAAATTTAGCCTGAAAAGATAGGCTATTGTTGTTGATTGTGTTCATAAACACTCCTTTCACGTACTACACATTTATCGTGCAACATAATTAGTATTGTGTTGCGTACTTTTATAAAGTATTTATTTTTTTTAAAATTGCTTTTTTTATTTTGAATTGTAAACTTTTTGTTACAAACATATTGGTACTTTCTTTCTCTTTACCCTTGCTAACAAAGAGAAAGAAAGTACCGCAAAGAAAGAGAAATCCACGCTGGTTTTCTACGCCCTGCGGGCGTTTTGATTGAATGGACATTTTTCAATTGCTTTGCAATTGAAAAATCTTTTTTGTCTCGCAAACTCGGGCTAAAGCCCTCAAACAGTGCTCGACTATCGAGATTCCGAGCCTATTGGAGTGAGTATTTGTTGTTTTCGAAATTGGCGTATAAAAATTTCATTGTTTGAAGTGCGAAGCACTGAGTTTGAAATTTTAGCCAATGAGAAATTACAAGCAAATAACGAACAAAAATCGAGCTCGGAGAGTTTTTTTGCGCAACTTTTTTGTCGGCACAAAAAAGTTGCAAACTTAGTTTGCATGACAGTTTTAAGCAAAAACGATCGTGCAACACAATACTAATTGTGTTGTGTGTTTGTGTTTGGATATTGCCTTTTGTTAAAAGAATCCTTTCATGTTAAAATAATCTCAAGAGTAAAAGTTAGTAATGAAAGGGATTAATCATATGGAAAAATTAGCAGATATTGGCGTATTTGGCGGTTCAGGCTTTTATAGTTTTTTAGAAGATATTAAAGAAGTAAAAGTTGATACTCCATACGGAATGCCATCAGACAGCTTGTTTATTGGTAAAATCGGAAACCACAAAGTTGCATTTATGCCACGTCACGGCAGAAATCACTCAATTCTTCCGCACATGATTAATTTCCGCGCAAACGTTTGGGCAATGAAACATGTTGGATGTACAAGAGTAATTTCACCTTGTGCAGCAGGCAGTTTGCAAAAACACGTTGAGCCGGGACATTTCGTAATCTGCGACCAATTCGTAGATTGGACAGACGGTAGAAAATCTACTTTCTTTGAAGGTCCAACTTGTTACCACCCATCTCCGGCTGAAACTTATTGTCCGGAGTTAAGACAATTAGCTATCAAAACTGCTAAAGATTTAGGTATCACCGTTCACGAAAACGGTACGGTTGTTGTAATCAACGGACCAAGATTCTCTACAAAAGCTGAGTCTAAATTCTTCACAAATCAAGGTTGGGAAGTAATCAACATGACTGCGTTCCCTGAAGCATATTTAGTTAAAGAAATGGATATGTGCCCACTTAACATTTCTCTGATTACTGACTATGATGCAGGGCTTGTTGGTGATGTTCCTCCTGTTTCTCATTCAGAAGTTATCAAAGTGTTCAATAGCAACCTAGATAATTTGAAAAAACTTTTATTTACTATGATTGAAAATATTCCTGCTGAAAACAATAACTGTGAATGTGCAAAAACAACAGCTAATTCTCACGTATAAGGGGTAAATAAATGGTAACAAGAGTAGTAAATCAATTATTTTATTTTTATTACATTTTAATAATTCTAAGAATCTTTTTGAGCTGGATTCAGACAATTGATTGGGAACAACAACCTTTCACTTGGCTTCGCTCAGTAACAGATCCTTTCTTAAATATCTTTAGAGGAATTATTCCGCCAATCGGTGGGATGTTAGATATTTCACCAATCTTAGCGATTATTCTTCTGCAAATTATGCAAGGACTTGTTGTCGGATTACTCAGCGGACTTGGCATATGATTGATGTTGAGATTTTAAACAAAGCAATCGCATTAACTCAACAAGGTCATCAAAAAGAAGCGGAAGCTTTGTACTTGAAACTTCTGGCTGAAGAACCTGATAATTATTTATTGTTATCTACACTGGGCTTATTCTATGTTAACGTTAGAGAGTTTGAAAAAGCCAGCGAATACTTAAAAAAAGCCTGCGAAATAAAAGAAACTTTAGGCACGGTGTCAGCTCTGGGTTTTGCTGAATTCGAAAGAAGAGAGTTTGAAAGTGCGGCTGAAATTCTTGAAAAATCTTTAACTCTTGGCGAAAATCCGGATATTTATAACAAACTTATTCTTAGTCTATTCCAAATCAAAAACTACAGAAAAGCTGTAGAATATTCTGTAAAAATGTATGAAAAGTATCCGCAAAATACCGATGCAATTTCACACATGGTAAAGTCTTTAACCCAATCAGGAAAACTCATTGAAGCAGAAAAACTTTGCGTAGGATACCTGAAAGAACATACTGATTCAGCTTCTCTATGGTTCCATTTAGGTTTCTTAAAGGAACTTATTTATTCGGACGATAAACAGGCTTGTCAGTGTTATCAACAAGCTCTAGAGCTTGGTAACAACGAAGCTTATTATAATATTGCAGTAAGTTATCAAAAACAGGGTGATTTTGAAAAAGCAGAAGAATTCTACAACAAAATGCTTGAGTACTACCCGGACGACGTTGACACTTTGACTTCATTAGGAATGTGTAAGCTTACACAAAAAAAATTCAAAGATGGTTATGATTTATTTTTCTTAAGAAACAAATCCTCTCTTGATAAAAAAACTTTTAATACTTGGGGAATAGGCGATTCTTGGCAAGATGAGGTTGTTGTGCTTTGTGAACAAGGTTTTGGAGATCATATTCAATTTATTAGATATTTACCACTTTTACAAGAAAAAGTTAAAAAGCTTTATGTAGCTTCACACCCGTCTTTAACAAAACTTTTCGCGCAAAATTATCCTGATGTTGAATTCATTACTTATGACGAAATCAATCCAAATATGCAATCAGTAAGAGTGACAGATTTAGCTTACGCTCTTAATATCGATTTTGACAACATCCCTTTTGCTGAAGGATATTTAAATTCAGAGACTGCAAATATTGAAAATAAAAAATTAAAAGTCGGCCTGTGTTGGGAAGCCGGTAATGCTGGCATTAGAACAATGATTAACCGAACAATCAATATTAAATTATTAGAACCAATTTTAAATTTAAAAAATATTCAAATATATTCATTCCAAGTTCGTGACACATTGAAAGGTAATGAAAAATATTCAGATAAAATGATTAATCTTGCGTCCGATTTCAAAAACTTTTCGGACACAGCTCGAGCTATGAAATCAATGGATGTTGTAATCAGCGTTGATACTTCTGTTGCGCACCTTGCAGGAGCTCTCGGAATAAAAACTTTCTTAATGCTACCGTATTATAGCGATTGGAGATGGTTTAATGACACTAAAACAACAGCTTGGTATAATAGCATTGAAATCTTTAAACAAACAGACCCGATTAGTTGGGAAAAACCTATTGAGGATATTATATGCAGACTAAAAGAATACTCTTCATAAATTTTGGCGGACTTGGTGACGAAATTCTATTTTTACCGACTATTCAATCTGTAAAAAAAGATTTTCCTAATTCTCATATAACACTTGCTCTCGAGGAACGTAGCAAAGGAATAACAAACCTTACAGATGTTATTGATGAAACGTTATTTGCAAATATCAAAAATAAAAAGAAATATTTAGAGCTATTTAAATTGCTCTTAAAAATCTGGCGAGGCAAATACGATATTGTAATTTCATCAGGTTCTAATAAATTCATCTCGATTTTTCTGTTTTTAACATTCATAAAAGAAAAATATGGCTATAACACAGGAAAATTAAGCAAAATTTTATTAACAAAAGCTATAGATTTGAACAAAAATCAGTACGCAGTGCAAATGTACCATGACTTGGCGCAAAGTGTTACCAGTATTAGAACAGAGCTGCCTGAGCTTAGTATCCAAAAGAAACCGACTATTCCAAATTCGGTTCTAATCCACCCAGGAGTTAGCTTAGTGAGCGTTCAAAAAGGCATGATTAAGACTATACCTGCAACAGAGTGGGCGAATGTCGTAGAAAAGATTGCTGATAGCGGGAAAAAGGTGTTTTTAATTGGCGGACCGGATGATAAAGAATGTACCAATACAATTACAAAGCTTGTTCCTGCTGAAAAATTCGAAAACTTATACGGCCAAACTAAGAATTTAAGAGAGCTTGCGGAACTTATATCCTCTGCAGAAGCTTTTCTATGTTCGGATTCAGCCCCTTTGCATATTGCAATCGCTCTTGGAGTTAAGACCTATGTAATATTTGGTTCTACTGATGATAAAAAACTTATTCCGCAAAGTGATAAAGTCATACCGATAAAAGCTCCGTGTGATTGTCCTCTTCAGCCTTGTCTATGGGAAAGAAGACAAACAACTTGTGAAAGCTTAGATTGCCTAAAACTTTCAGCTAGTCAAATAGTTGAAACTATTTTAAAATAGGTTCTTAACGAGTAACACGAGTTTTAGAGTCTCGGGTGAGGGTTAATCTTTATTAATTTATAGGTTTTGACTGTACTTTCTTTTGTTTCTTATTTGCGAGGTAAGAA
>CAYSIO010000058.1:0-7684 GCA_964431115.1 uncultured Vampirovibrio sp. | reverse complement strand
TTTACGTCGAACTTATGGGGCGTTACAGTAATATAATCTTAACCGAAGACGGTATCGACAGAGCACAAGAAATTATTGGTTGTAAAGATTTATTTGATATTAACAATCAATACGCTCATGATTTACTAAACGCTCTAAAAGCAAAAGAATTATTTATAAAAGATACCGACTACGTTGTTAAAGAAGGTGAAGTTGTTATTGTTGACGAATTTACAGGACGACTCATGCCGGGTAGACGTTGGTCTGACGGTCTTCACCAAGCAATTGAAGCAAAAGAAGGTGTTAAAATTCAAGACGAAACACAAACCTTAGCAAGTATAACTTTCCAAAACCTGTTTAGACTTTATCCGAAACTCTCAGGCATGACAGGTACTGCAATGACTGAAGAAGCAGAATTTGGAAAGATATATAATTTAGAAGTTACAGCAATTCCGACAAACAGACCTGATATTAGAATTAACCACCCTGACGTTATTTATAAAAACGAAAGAGGTAAATACAACGCAGTTGTTGAGGATATAATTAAACAGAATCAACTTGGAAGACCTGTTCTTGTCGGAACGGTAAGCATTGAAAAATCAGAATACATATCTGCATTGTTAAAGAAAAAAGGTATTAAACACAACGTCTTAAACGCTAAACAACACGAAAGAGAAGCTTATATTATCGCTCAAGCGGGTCGTGTTGGCGCTGTTACTATTGCTACAAATATGGCAGGTCGCGGTACTGACATTCTTTTAGGTGGTAATGCTGAGTATTTGGCAAAAGAAGAACTCGAAAACAACAGAGTTACTCCGGATTCTCCAAATTATGAAGAAATTAAAGAAAAAGCTCTTGAAAGAGCACGAACTATAACAGAAGCTGAGCACACAAAAGTCGTTGAGTTAGGCGGACTTCACGTAATCGGGACAGAAAGACACGAATCTCGTCGTATTGATAACCAACTTAGAGGTCGTGCCGCTCGTCAAGGCGATCCGGGTTCTACGAGATTCTTCCTATCTTTAGAAGATAACTTAATGAGAATATTTGGCGGAGATAAAATTACAGCATTAATGACAATGATGAATGTAGAAGAAGACATGGCAATCGAATCTTCTTTAATCACAAATCGTATTCAATCTGCTCAAAAGAAAGTTGAAACATACCACTTTGATATTCGTAAAAATGTCTTACAATACGACGATGTTATGAATATCCAAAGAGAAAAATTCTACGCTCAACGTAAGAAAGTTCTTGAAGGAAAGAATCTTTCTGAAGACATTAAATATATGATAGATAAAGAAATCGACAGATTACTTAAGAGTTATATTACACCTGAAATGAATCCTGAAGAATATATTCCTGAAGATTTAGAAAATCTTATGCGAGAACTTCATGCAAATATACCTCAATTGTCATATATAGGTGTTGATGATATTAAAAACTACAGATTTATTCGTATTTATGAATCAATAAGAGATGCTGCTCTTAAGGCTTATAAAGAACACGAAGAAGAAATTATCGGTTTCTATAATTCAATAATGGAACAGTATGATCCGGATGCAGTAAAACAAGAATTATTTTCTGATGATAATATTATGAGAAGTCTTGAAAGAGATGTACTTTTAAGAGTTGTAGACAATCAATGGATTGATCACTTACATAATATTGATATGCTAAAAGAAGGAATCGGTCTTCGTGCATATGGACAAAAAGATCCATTAATTGAGTATAAAAAAGAAGCTTATGACTTATTCAACAAGATGATGGCTGAAATTCAAAGCAATACGGTCAAATACGTATTCCGTGCGAAATTCGGAATCCAATTTGTATCAGACGACGGAGTCGAAGTTATTGACCAAGCTTAATCCAAAGGTAAATACATAAATTGGTTTTCAGGAAGTAAAGATTTTGATAACTTTCCTTGATTGATTTGCTCTAAAAGCTCATTTACCTCAGGGTTTGTGCTTCTAAGTCCGTTTCTGTAGTAAAAGAGCAGAGGTGATTTTTTGTCAAATTGCACTGCGCTTACGACCATTCTTCCTCCGGTTTTTTCTTTTGCAAATTTTATAATTTCTTGAATCTTTTTAGAACCTAATCCTTTTCCTTTGACTTCCATTTCAAAATAATCCAACTCTAGAGCAGGCAAGGTTGTTCTTTGCCCAAAACTATCAATCGTTGTGTAAGATTCAGGATAAAATTCTACAAACTCCGCATTCCAGCCTTTAGGTTTTACCGATACATCACAATTTTTAGTCGTGCTATCTTGAAACATCTCGCCAATCTTTATATAAGTTAACTTTTTCGGAGGCGAAGCTTTTTTTGTTTTTTTTACAGCTTCTCGTGTAAACGTATCTATACAAAGAGAATTAATATCAATTCTTCCATTACCAAAAAGTGAACACTGTGGAACGGATTGTGTTCTTCGCAACATTGAATCAAAACCTAAGTATTTTTTGTATCTTGCAACAATTCTGCGTAAAGCTAGTGTCATAATTATCCCCTTATACATATATAAAGTTTTTTCACCAACGATTATTGCCTTTTATTCATTGAATCGTTAATTTTTGTAAATATTTCATGTTTGTTTTAGAATAAATTAAGGGAAAGTTTTAGGAGTTTATTATGTTACAAGCAACTGTTGAATTTATAGAAGAGAAAGTAAAAGAAACATTAGGCACCTTTGTTCCTGAAATAGGAATCGTTCTTGGCTCAGGTCTGGGTGAGTTGGCTGATGAGTTTTGTGAATTAGCAATTCCATATTGTGAAATTCCGGGATTTGAAACTTCACACGTTTCCGGACATAAAAGTCGTTTAGTTTTTGGAGAAATTAACGGCAAAAAAGTTGTCATGATGCAAGGTCGTTTCCATTACTATGAAGGACATCCGATTCAAAAAGTTGTTTTCCCTATAAAAGTTATGAAAAAACTTGGGGTTAAAACAGTAATCCTTACAAATGCAGCAGGCGGAGTAAACCCGGCTTTTAATCCTTCTGATTTGATGATTATTACGGACCACATAAATCACATGAACGTTAATCCGCTAATAGGTCCAAACGATGACTCAATGGGCGATAGATTCCCTGATATGAGTGAAGTTTATTCTCCGGATTTGGTAGATATGGTAAAAAGAACCGCATCTAAACTGGGTATTGATACTCAAGAAGGTGTGTATATGGCTTTAACAGGACCTTCTTACGAAACTCCGGCGGAAGTAAAAATGGCTCGTATAGTTGGGGCTGATGCCGTTGGTATGTCAACAGTTCCGGAAGCTATCATTGCAAAATGGGCAGGCATGAACGTTATAGGAATTAGCTGTATCTGTAACTCTGCAGCAGGTGTAAGTACTGTAGCACTTTCTCATTCAGACGTTATTCACGCGGCAAATACTGCTAAAGATAGATTTAAAGTGTTAGTTAAAGAAGTTGTTAGGAACCTATAATGAGATTAGACAAATTCTTAAAAGTTTCACGATTAATAAAAAGAAGAACCGTTGCTAATACTGTTTCTGATATGGGGCGGGTTCTTGTTAACGGAAATCCTGCTAAACCTGCGAAACAACTTAAGGTTGGTGATATTATTGAAATAGAGTTCTCTAACAGAATGGAAAAGGTTGAGGTTTTAATAATACCTAATGGTAATGTTAGTGTACAAGATTCGGATAAATTATACAGGATAATAGAATAATGCACGAAGTTTTTTCAAGTATGAATAGTTGGTTTCAATCAATGGGTCTATTAGGACTAGCAATAAACTCTTGTGTTGAAAGCTTCTTTTTGCTACCACCTCCAGACTTCTTATTAATCGCAATGGATTTGGCTAAACCTGAAAAAGCTTTGTTTTATGCAACGATTTGTACATTAGCTTCGGCAATCGGGGGCGCAATCGGCTATGCTATCGGCTACTGGGGTGGACGACCGGCTTTCAAATTCTTGTTTAAAAAACATTTAGATAAACTTGATGCAGTAGAAAAAATGTACAAAGAATACGGATCTTTTGCTGTATTCTTTTCTGCGTTTACTCCCGTTCCATATAAAATTTTTACAATCGGTAGCGGTATCCTAAAAATGGATTTTTGGAAATTTTTCTCTGTCAGCTTACTTGGAAGGGGTGCAAGATTTTACTTGGTAAGCCTAGTTTTAATGTTCTTTGGAGAAGCCGTAAAAAAACATTTAGAAGCTATTATTTTATTAGTTTCTTTAGTAATAATCATTTTCTGCGTTATTGTATATAAGAAATCCAAAAAATTAGGAGTAAAAAAAGATGAGTGTAATTAATGAAAAATTTACTATTAATACCGAAGGTAATAACGATATTATAGATATCACAAAACACGTTCAAAACTGTGTTTATCAGCACGCGCTAAAAGATGCACTGGTTTGTGTTTCAATTCAAGGAAGTACTTCTGCTGTTACAACGATTGAATACGAAGAAGGGCTTGTTCAAGATTTAAGAGAGGCGTTAGAAAGAATTGCTCCTACAGGTATGGAATATCATCATGATGAAATCTGGCACGACGGAAACGGCTACGCGCACGTTCGAGCAGCTCTTGTAGGAAGCTCTGTAAACGTTGCGCTTGTCGGCGGACTTTTAAATCTTGGAACTTGGCAACAAATAGTGCTTCTTGACTTTGATAACAAACCTCGTTCAAGAAATATTACAGTACAAATTATTCATTAGATTTACTTTCACCTAGTATTTATTATCCCCTCCCTATCTCTTCTTCGTTGGAGAGTTTTAAATTTGTGCATTTCTTTCTTTTGGTTTCTTTGATAGCATAAAGAAACAAAAGAAAGTACATTAAGAAATGTCTAATCTAATTAAGAATAAAGTTTTTGTTAGGCTATAAGCCCAACTTACATTGTCTTTCTTGTCGGTACAAGAAAGTAACAGAAAGATAAAAAAAGTGCACAAGAGATAATAAAGCTAAACCCCTCACCCTGTTTTCTAATGTTCAACTTTGTTTCACATTGAAAACAGCCCTCTCCCTCAAGGGGCGAGGAGTGATAATAAATATTATGCAAAAAGAGTGACCTTAATAAGAGGGCACTCTTTTGGTGTTACTATAACTATATTTTTTCTTTTACCCTCGAAGCTATTAATGAAGCTGCTATTAAACATGTTGCACCTATTAAGAAAGTGTATTCCCAATGGTAGTTAACCCCATCAGCTACAGTGAATACGCATTTATTGATTACCCAAGAAACAAGCGTACACACAAATACTTGAGGACCTGCAATGAATATGTTGAATATACCCATTACAGAGCCTTCTGTGCCGGGCTTAATATATTGAGATAGCATAGCAAACGGTAAAGCACAAATACTTGCCCAACCAATACCTGATACACCCATTAATATAGCAACAAGTTTTGGATTTGTAGTAAATGCCATTCCTAAGAATGCCAACGCCATTGACAGCATTGAAATAATATGAACCTTTTTATTTCCGTATTTAACAGATAGAATTCCAATCGGAATAGCTACCAAGAAACATACTAGGTTAAAGATAGCAAAACATACAGAAGAAAAGTTTGTTCCGCTTAAAACTGCAGCATCAAAAGTTGATTTTACAGCTTCACTTACTTCTGACAAATCAGGGACGCCAAATACTGTATGGACAGCATATTGTGTAAAATAAATCATCATACACATATTACCAATCCAAGTAAAGAATTGCATCCAGCAAATTTTACCAACTTCAGGAGAAAGCGCAAAAAAGTCTTTCAAAGATTGAATAAAGTTAAATTTTTCTTCTTCTTTATCTTCAGCCTTAGCAATATTTCTTTCTTTAATTGCAATACAAGTCCAAATCATACCGAGAGAAAACGCTAACGCAGCCATTATAAATTGAGCGTTAATCGGCATTTGGTATCCAAAAGCCCATTTTAAAAATGGTGCTGTACCAGCTGCAACTACTGAGCCTAGACCAATAGCAAGGCTTATATAAGAATTTGCAATAGAATGTTGCTCCTGTGGAACAACATCCGGAATAAGCGCTCTATAAGGACCTTGAGCAATATTGACACAAGCGTCAAGTATCCAAATCATAATTGCCGCAAATAATAATGCTGCCCAAGACGCGAAATTCAAATGAGTAACAGAACTTAGCCAATCAGTTATACTTGCAGAATTAGGAAATGCCCAAAGAGCTAAAGCTGAGAGCAAAGCCCCTCCTAACAAGTACGGACGGCGTCTACCCAATGGAGTTCTTGTTTTATCTGATAAAGCTCCTATCAAAGGCTGGACAACCATACCTGTAAACGGTCCTGCAAGCCAAATTAAACCAAATATGAACGGTGATGCTCCCAATTCTTCTGTAACAGGACCTGACAAAATTATTCTCATTTGCCAAGCAAACTGCAGACCGAAAAAACCAATTGCAAAGCTAATAAATTTCGCAGGGGTAAACTTCTTTAATACACTATCTTCCATTTATCTCTCCTCATATAGTCATTTTTCCAGTATAATATAAACTTATAATCTTATCAATACCTGCCTTTGCTGTAGCAAAAATCTCTAACATCCTTTCATATTCGTAAGGCTCACCCTCAGAAGTCGTCTGAAAATCAACAATCTTACCTGATTTTGTCAAAATAACATTTGAATCCACTTGCGCATGCGAATCTTCTTCATAGTTCAGGTCTAATTTTATTTCACCATCAACAATTCCTATAGAAATCGCCGCAATCGGTTCTATAATCGGGTTTTCTGCCAAATCACCTGATGCAATAAGTTTTTCAACAGCATCTCTTAAAGCTAAAAATCCTCCACAAATACTTGCAGTTCTTGTTCCGCCATCCGCTTGTATTACATCTGCATCGATAGTTATTGTCATTTTAGGCATTTTTTCTAAATCAACACAAGCACGTAAGCTTCTTCCTATTAATCTCTGAATTTCGTGAGTTCTGCCGGAAACTTTTTCACGTTCTCTTCGACAACGAGTATTTGTAGCTGAAGGTAGCAAAGAATACTCCGCAGTTACCCAACCTCTCTCGTCATCATCAGCCATCCATTTTGGTTTCTTTAAATCAACAGATGCAGTACAAATAACTTTTGTATCCCCAAATTCTACAAGAACAGAGCCCATAGCGTGTTTTGTAAAATCATGGGTAAATTTTATATCTCTTAACTGATTATTTTCACGACCGTCTAATCTCATAATACACTCCTCTCAATGAATTTGATTATAACATAAAAAAGAACTGAAATCACCCTCTCCAACGGGGAGGGTGCCCGAAGGGCAGGTGGGGGTTAATCAACCTCAAAAATTTCTTTCAATCTCCTATAAACACCATCCAAATTCTTATCAATTTCATTATTCCAAAATCTTATAACTTGATAACCTTTAGACATTAAATATTCTGTTCTTTGATTATCATACTCTTTATTATTAACCTCATTATGTTGTCCTCCGTCAATTTCAATAATAATCTTCTTATCTCGACAAACAAAATCAACAATATACCTACCAATAGGTGATTGTCTTCTTATTTCAAAACCATAGAATGAATGATTTCTAAATAAACTCCATAATATACGTTCTTGTTTTGTTAGATTTTTTCTTAAATTCCTTGCAAGGTTAATATTATTTTTCATGTTTATAATTCTACCATAAATTACTTACCCCCACCCTAGCCCTCCCCGCAGGAGACACTACTGTCCGGTAAAAAATACGCGTAAAAAAGCAAGATGCAGCAAATAAAT
>CAYSIO010000057.1:0-7692 GCA_964431115.1 uncultured Vampirovibrio sp. | reverse complement strand
TGGATTTACCTTTATATTTGACTTCTAAAGTCTCGTTATTATATCTTTGACCTTTGCAGACATCACATTTTACATAAACATCTGACAAAAAGTTCATTTCGATTTTTAAAACGCCATCACCCGCACAAGCCTCACAGCGACCGCCTTTTACATTAAAACTAAATCTACCTGGTTTGTATCCGCGCATTTTTGCTTCATTAGTTTTTGCATATAATTCACGAATCGGTGTAAATACATCTGTGTAAGTCGCAGGATTTGAACGTGGAGTTCTGCCAATCGGTGATTGGTCAATATCGATAATTTTATCAAAGTTTTCAAATCCTAAAATTTCATCAACACCCTGTGGTTTTGGCTTGTTCTTTCTTAATTTATGAATTGCATATTCATAAATCAAATCTTGCATCAAAGTAGATTTTCCTGAACCTGAAACACCTGTTAAAATAACTATTTTCCCTGTTGGGATATCTAAATCAATGTTTTTAAGGTTGTTCAAATGAGCATTTCTGATTTGAAGATAATTTCCGTTACCTTCTCTTATTTTTTCAGGAATAGGAATATTATATTCTCCGCTTAAATACTTACCTGTAATAGAATTTTCTGCTTTTACTATTGCTTTTACCCCATCGCCTTGAGCTACAATCTCTCCACCGTTTACCCCCGCTTTTGGACCAATATCTACAATATAATCAGCATTTCTTATTGTATCCTCATCGTGTTCTACAACTATAAGAGAATTTCC
The DNA here is from genome assembly GCA_964431115.1 of uncultured Vampirovibrio sp. Taxonomy (GTDB): domain Bacteria; phylum Cyanobacteriota; class Vampirovibrionia; order Gastranaerophilales; family Gastranaerophilaceae; genus CAG-196. Next base: position 6,953 of record CAYSIO010000057.1, on the reverse strand, counting down.
CATATTTCTTAATTTAATAAGAGTTTTAATTAATCTATCGTTATCTCTTTGGTGTAAACCGATTGACGGTTCATCAAGCACATATAGAACTCCTGAAAGACCGCTTCCAATTTGTGTTGCAAGACGAATTCTTTGAGCTTCACCACCGGATAAAGTTCCTGCGGTTCTAGCTAGGTTCAAGTAAGATAATCCGACATCCAGCAAAAATTTTAATCTAGCACGAATTTCATCAAGAATCTGTTTTCCGATTTTCATTTGAAAATCAGTAAGTACTAAATATAAATCTGTTACAAATTCATAAGCTTTATCAATCGGCATTAGGCAAAACTCATAAATATTAACTCCATTTATACGAACAGCAAGAGGGAATGGTTTAAGCCTTGCACCACCGCATTTTTCACAAGGAGTTGTAACCATATATTTTTCAATTTCAGCTTTCCAATATTCGCTTTCAACGTTATAGTGTTTCATTAAAAACGGAATAACACCCACAAATTTTTGAAGTACATTTCTATAACGATGAGAACCAAACTCACGAATTCTCATCGGAATACGTTCTTTTGAACCATATAAAATTATATCTTGATGCTCTGGGGGTAAATCTTGAAATGGTATTTCGTTATCAATTCCAAACTCAAGACTCACAGCTTTTATTACATCATCATAATAAGATGTTGAAGATTTACTCCAAGGGTAAATTGCGCCTTCTTTTATAGATTTTGTTCTATCCGGTATTACTAAGTCCGGATCAATTTTGAAATCAACCCCGATACCACCACATTTATCGCAAGCACCATATGGCGCATTGAATGAAAAAATTCGCGGTGATAATTCTTCGTAGCTCAAATTACAATCAGGACAAGCTAATTTCTCGGAATAAATTAATTCTTCACCGTCAAGTTTATCAATATGACAAACTCCGTCTGCTTTTTGTAGTGCAATCTGAACGCTATCTGCAATTCTTGATTTAGCTTCGGGTTTTACGACAACTCTGTCTATTACAACAGAAATATTATGGACTTTTGTCTTAGTTAGAGCTATTTCGTCTTCATCGAGGTTATAAATTTCACCGTCAACTTTTACACGAACAAAGCCTTCTTGTTTTAATTCTTCAAAAAGTGATTGATATTCGCCTTTTTTGCCTTTAATAAGTGGAGCTAAAATTTGAATTTTGGTACCTTCCGGCAAATTTAGAATACTTGCTACAATTTCATCAATTGTCTGAGGTCTGATTGGTTTTCCGCATTTTGGACAGAATGGAGTGCCGACTCTTGCATACAGAAGTCTTAAATAATCGTAAATTTCAGTAACAGTTCCGACTGTTGAACGTGGGTTGTTACTTGTAGATTTTTGATCAATTGAAATTGCAGGAGTAAGTCCGTCAATATAATCCACATCAGGTTTATCCATTTGACCTAAAAATTGTCTGGCATATGTAGAAAGGCTTTCAATATAGCGCCTTTGACCTTCCGCAAAAATTGTATCAAAAGCCAATGAACTTTTACCAGAGCCTGAAACCCCTGTAAACACAACAAGCTGATTCTTTGGAATTTCCAAAGATACGTTTTTGAGGTTGTGTTCCCTCGCTCCCTTAATTGTAATTTTATCTGTTGCCATACTAGGATTATAACACTAACATAATACAGTCGACCAATTAGAAAATTTTTGCTATTGCAAAATAAAAAACGTTATTGTATAAAATAATTACTGTATAATTCAATAGTGGAGTATCTTAGACAATGAATGAATATTTAAAAAGAGTTTTAGAACAAATTGAAGCAAAAAACCCAAATGAACCGGAATACTTACAAGCTGTAAGAGAGGTTTTGGCGTCTGTAGAACCTATTTTATATAAGCATTCAGAATATGAAAAACTTGCTATTTTAGAAAGGATTACAGAACCTGAAAGAATTATTACATTCAGAGTTCCTTGGATTAACGACAGAGGAGAAATTGTTGTTAACCGTGCTTATAGAGTTCAATACAGCTCTCTTATCGGACCTTATAAAGGCGGATTAAGATTCCACCCGAGTGTTAACCAAAGTATTATGAAATTTCTAGGATTTGAACAGATTTTCAAAAATGCTTTAACAGGATTGCCGATTGGTGGTGGTAAAGGTGGTAGTGATTTTGATCCTAAGGGTAAATCTGATAACGAAATTATGAGATTTTGCCAAAGCTTTATGACAGAATTATACCGTCATATCGGTCAAGACGTAGACGTTCCGGCAGGCGACATCGGAGTTGGTGCTCGTGAAATCGGATATATGTTCGGTCAATACAAACGCATCAGAAATGCTTACGAAGGCGGAGTTTTGACAGGTAAAGCGATTTCATACGGCGGATCTTTAGCTAGAAAAGAGGCGACCGGTTATGGTTTAGTATTTTATGTCAGAGAAATGTTAAAAGCTCATAAAAATAGTTTTAAAGGTAAAACAGTAACAATCTCCGGTTCAGGTAATGTTGCAATATATGCTGCAGAAAAAGCTATGGCTAACGGGGCTAAGGTTGTTGCAATGAGTGATTCGAATGGTTGTATCTATGATCCAAAAGGAATTGATTTAGAATTAATTAAACAAATTAAAGAAGTAGAACGCGGCAGAATTAGTGATTATTTGCGAAAACACGGCGACGCTACTTATACTGAAAAAACAAGCGCTGACTCTCCTATATGGGAAATCAAGACAGATATTGCACTTCCTTGTGCAACTCAAAATGAACTTAATCTAAATTCTGCTAAAAAACTTGTTGCAAATGGTGTGTTGGCTGTGGGTGAAGGTGCAAATATGCCTTGTACTCTTGAAGCTACTGAATATCTATTAGCTAACAATGTGTTAGTAGCACCTGCTAAAGCTGCAAACGCGGGAGGTGTTGCAACTTCTGCAATTGAAATGTCTCAAAACAGTATGAGATTCTATTATACTTTTGAAGAAGTTGAAGCGAAATTAGAACGTATTATGATAAATATTTTCAACTCTTGTAAAGAAAGCGCTGAAAAATATGGATGTGCAGGAAATTATGTTGCCGGTGCAAACCTAGCAGCGTTTGATAAACTTGCAGAAGCAATGGTTGCTCAAGGGGTTGTATAATTCTTTATAAAGTTATATCTATAACTTCACCTAAACGGTCAATAATAGGCTGAATTTTTTGTTGCAAATCTATCTTCTTAATATTTGGATTTGTTTTTAAGATTTCTTGGATTTCCACTGTTGCTTGCGCAATTTCCGGATATTTTGATTTTATTTTTTCTCCGATTTCACGCGCAAAATATGCATATCCTCTTGAACCTGTTGCTTTCATAGGTTTTTCTACAAATGTATTGTAGACTCTTTTAAAACCTTCTGTCCCTTCGTTCTTAAAAATTTTCATGCTTGTGGCTTCAAGAACACTGGCAGTGTCTATTTTAGCATTAAAATTAGGATTTGAAATATTATTTATTACTTTCATAAAATAATAAAAACTTCTAAAAATAAAATTTGTTAGTTACATATATGTATTATGTTCTTTTTCCCAAGCGACAGTCGTTGTCTTACCGTGTCCGGGATAAATAACGGTTTCATCCGGTAATGTGAAAATTTTGTTTTCAATGCTTTGAACTATTTGATCAAAATTACCACCCGGCAAATCGCAACGTCCAACAGATTCTCTAAAGATTGTATCTCCTGAGAATAAGTTTCCATCTACATAAAAACAAACGCCACCTTGTGTATGTCCAGGAGTGTGAATAACTTTTATTTCAAGATTGCCCAGTTTTATGACATCATCGTCATTAATATACTCATCGATTTTAGGAATTTCCATAGAAGGCATCCCAATCATCGGTAAATAAGTGTTAACCTCATTTACCCATTCTGAATCAGCTGAATGCATTAATACTTTAGTGCCTTCAGGCAGATCATTAAGTCCGCCGATATGGTCAAAATGTCCATGTGTGAGAAGTACATATTTTAGAGTTGCGTTATGTCTTTTTAGCTCTATCAAAATATTTTCATCCATAGAACTGCAATCTACAAGCGCAGCTTCATTACTTTCTTTATTAATAATAAGATAATTATTATTTTCTATAGGTGGTTCAAAAAAAGTTTTTATAATCATATGACAATTTTACAATACAAAGAGCGCAGTTTCAACTACGCTCTTTTCGGTTATATCTATAATGTTTTATCCAACCATTGATAGCGCTTTTTCTTCTTCTTGTACGGGAGCATTTTTATTCTTTCTGTTAAAGACGGTTTTGCCTAAAGCAATACCTGTAAGAATTGCCACCAGAGCAATTGTGATAATTTTACCGGTGTTACCTTCGGATTTAATTTTTCCTTCTGTTACGTTTGTAATTGTTTCTGAAACTTTTTTGATTTTTTCGGAAATGGTTTTCTTTATTTTTTCAATAAGAGTTTCGGTTTTGCTGATTTTTTCACCTTTGCTTCTGAAATGTCTTTCACGATATAATTCGCCTGAAGATTTTTTCGTTTTGCTTAAGTTGCCGTTATTTTCCCAACCGGTTTTCATTTCAACTTGGTTTTTCAAAATCTTTTGAGAAGTTTCTCTTGTTTCGTTTTTCTTACGCTCCATATTTCCGGCAAGTTCTGTAGACATTACTTCGTCTCTTAAACCTTTAAGAGCTTTTTGGTATTTGTCGTTACTTTCTACTTTTAATCTCAAAACTTCAGGAGTTATTTCAGTACCTGTACGGATTTTAAATTTTTCTTTTTCCGCTTTTTCTAAAGAAGTTTTTAGAGCTAATAGAGCTGCAGCTGCGGTGGTTCCTGTGCCTGCAGCCAATGCAACTTCTTCTGACATAAAGTGTTCGTGTTCAGTCACATAGCCGTTTGCAAGTTCAGCATTCGGACCGTTCGGGTCAAAGTTTTTTTGAGCTAAACCCTGACAATTTGAAACGTTTGGAGTGCAAAGTTTCCGAATTGCTTCTAAGTCTGTTAATTCACAAGGAGCTGTTCTTGATGGTAGATTTGCCATGTCTGCTGCCAAAGCAAATGCCAGACCCGGAGTCCAACCTTCTGTATATACAAATCTTCCTTGCATTTCAGGCATTTTTAGGATTTCTTCAATTTTGTTATTGATATTGACTTTATCCGGAGTGCCATCCTGTAGTGGACCGCCCATAACAAACACAGCATTTTCATCTCCGGTTAGTTTTACATACTTAACGAAAGAGTCCATTACGACATCCATTGCTTTTTGGAAATCACCGCGACCCCAGCTTGTAAATAATCTGACATCCTCGCCGGCTTTAATTTTTTCAGCATATTTTGGGTCAATATATCCATGAACTTCAATAGCTGCGCCATTTTTGCCTGCTATAATAAGAGATTCTTTATCAGCTCCTTTATATTTTCCGCTCAACCTGTCAAACAAATTTAGTTTGTTTTCATTCTTTACTTCTTTTACGTGTGCTAAATCTGTTAATTTATCGGTATCAAAAATTCTGAACGCTTTTACCGTAGTTTTTGTACCGTTTTTTAAAGTAACTTCTACGTCCTGTTTATATCCGTCAAAAGGTAATGGTTTATCAGGACCTAGTTTAGGGTCGTTTAATGGATTTATAATACCTTTAAAACGTCCTTCTTTTTCTAATTCTTCTAATTCAGCTTGTAAAGAAGGAGCTATTTCTTTGTTTTGTACTACAGCTTCGGCATATTTTTCCGATACTGCTGTAATCATTGGAACATACCCCTTTTTTGCATAATAAATAGGTACATTCATTGCAGATACGGATTTTTGACCTTTACCGACTACGGGTGCCAAAATTTCTAATAAAAATTCATCTTCTTTTCCTTCTCTAAGAGCATCTAAATATTCTTTTGATTCAATAATTGTTTCAAGTTGTTTTTTATCAGAAATATTAACTAACATATTTCTTGGAGATGTTTTACCAATGTAACCGTCACCGCCGTTGTGAATTACTTGAGTAGGTTTTTTTTCTTGGAAAAATCCTTCTCCGTTAGCATTTCTTTCAGCCATATAGTGTGATACATACGCAGCATGAGAGTCAGAACAAACGACAGTTCCCGGATCATATCCTCCGCCTACGGCATTTGTAACTTTCTCCATTTGCTCAACAACAGCTTTATTAAATTTTGCATACGGATCACCTTTCCAAGAAGTTGCAAACGGTTTATCGGATGTTGCATATCCGCCGCCTTGATAAGGTTCTTTCATACTTGCTGTAGCTTCTGTATATACCATAAAATCATTTGTTCCCGGTACTCTGAATAATTTTATAGGAGCATTTTCTTCAAAGCCCCATTGCATTGTTCCGGCATGAACTTCTTCCAGTACCCAGAAGTCTTTCCCCTCTTTTCCTAAAAGAATTTCGTCCAAAGACTTTTTATCTAAATCTTGTAGTGTGTATATAGGTTTTCCTTCTTTTCCTTTTAATTGGTGTCCGTCAGGTAAGTTATGCGGAACTTTTAAAACATCTACGGATTTGACCAACTCTCCGCTTTCGTCATAAGTGACAGCTCCGTTATAATAAGGAATTACAAAAGCGTCTATACCGTTTTCATCCTTGCTGATATTTGGCAGAGTCCTATAGTCATTACCAACCGTTGCAACTCCGCCTTTTTTAGAATATGGCGGAATTTCCGCGATAACATGTAATACGTGTCCCGAGTTACCACCTCTAAAAGAAATTGTTGTAAATCCGCATCTTTTGTCGGACTGAGATTTGTTAACTCTCTTCGAGCTCAAAACCCTAGCCGAAACCGAAGGATTAATAGCGCTAACTTTCATAACATCTCCTTGTACTAATACACACTATATATAAAACTTGTAAAAAAAAAGTTTGCCAAAATTTAGCAATATTTTATTATATCAATATTACTCCTAACTTGAATATATTGCAATCATTCTTTTTGCTAAAAAGTAGAAAAATTTTAGCTTTTTATGTAAACATTTGTAACGATTTTAAAACAAAAATCTATTCAACTAGCAAA
>CAYSIO010000056.1:0-7697 GCA_964431115.1 uncultured Vampirovibrio sp. | reverse complement strand
TTAACAAATCCGGTTGCTGCAGTTATGGAAAAATATGAGCTTCAAGGTATGAGATTAACTCAATTTGTTGTTCCTGAAAAACCTGCTCACCCATATAGATGTAAAAATATTACAGAAAATGTATGGAACATGGTAGGTACTCACGATAATAATCCGATTGAAATGTGGGCTGAATCTATGATTAACACTCACGAGGGTTATTTACACGCTAAAAACCTTGTTGAAGACTTATTTGCGGAAGCTGAAAATAAGGATGATATAATTGTTAGACTAACTCAAGATAAAGATTATCTAACATTTGTTAAACTTGTTGAAATCTTTGCTTCTAAAGCTAAAAATGTTCAAATGTTCTTCACAGACTTCTTTAAAATTAAAGAAACCTACAACACACCGGGAACATCAGGTGATCAAAATTGGTCACTCAGACTTCCTAATGAGTTTGAAGAACATGAAACAATTGATTTGTGCGCAATCTTGAAAGCTGCAATTATTGCAAGAGGAAAAGAGTTTGCAACAAAACACGCAGTTTTAATTGAAAAATTATCATAGAAACAAAAATAAAAAAGGCGAGAATAAAATCTCGCCTTTTTTATTTTTTATGTACTATGTGCACCGGCAATCCAAGCATCGTCCAATACTTCATCAAGCTCTGTTTTATTAAATTTCAGTTTACCTATTTTATCAATACCGATATCCCAATATTGTTTAGCACCATCCCAGATTTTTGAATACCATTTTTCACCAACACCTTTACCGTGACATTTCCAAGCCAGTAAAGCAGTACCGACAGCGGCGAATGTTCCTAAAACCCATTTTGCTGCACTGTTATTTTTCTTTTCGCTTTTGCCTGCAATTTCTTCCGCTGCTCCTTTAAAACTTGGGTTTACACCAGTTGTTGGTGTTGTAGCGGTTTGTGCTTGAGCACCCGCTTGTTGTGTATTTTGTGCTTGCATCTGATAATAGTTAGGGCTTTGAAAAGCCTGAATAAAATAAGGATCATTATAACATTGTGAATAATTCAAAGAACCTATACCCAGACCTGTATTTGTACCATAATTACTAACTGCTCCAACTGTCATAGAAGCCGCCTTTCGTTAACCTTATTACTAACCTTATCTTTATAAAGTTTTTCGAAAGGTATAAATTGACATGATTTTAGCCATGTTGTTACAAATCTTAATAATCTATTCTTTACAAGCAGGGTCTGCAGAGTCTGTAAGCCCGTCATAGTTATTATCTAAGCCGTCGTAACAAGAGCCGATAGAATCTTTACTTTCTGCTCTGACGTTTGTATATAGCCATTTATGATCTATTTTATCCCATTGGTATAAGAAGAAAGCTCTATAGAATTTTGCAATTTCCGGATTTTTTATGATGATTAAATTTTCGTCGTTTTTATTTTCACCGCTATTTGAAAAATTCATAGAACCAATTATTGTATATTTATCATCTACAATCATAGATTTTGAATGCATTTTGCCTGCATAGTTTTCTGTTTTGACCTTAAGCTTGCCTTGTCTAAGTTCATTATGTTTAGAATGTTTTATTGAAGCATTTAGGGCATCTATTATGATTTTTACTTCAACACCACGTTGTTTTGCTTTAATTAATTCTTCCGTAACCCCTTTTTCCGTGAGTACAAAAGTCGGTATATAAATATAGCTCTGTGCATTTTTTATTATTGGAATAACTGCATTTGTAATACTTTTATCTTGTGGAGAAAAATAAATATCCAAATCTGTATCGGAAATTTTTATTGTTTTGCGATTTTGTTTTTCTTTGTCATTATGGAATTTTCCGTTATACATCTGATTAAATTCATTAGTATAAATGTTGGCAATTTCCGGAGATTGAATGACAATAATACTGTTTGAATTAAACCCTGACATATCGGTATGTGATAAGTTTGCAGAGCCTGTTATCAAGGTTTTATTATCGAAAATATAGAATTTATTGTGCATAATATTACGAGCTTCTAAAGAACTGCCGTCATTTTTATATTTTTTAATAATTGATGCTAATTCAGACGTATTCGGATATATATTATGTCCTTCGGAGTTTAAATCATATACAAGTCTTATTTTTACTCCGCGTTTAAGTGCTGATTTAATAGCTTCTTCTATAGTCGGGACTTTTGAGTAACCATATATTGCAATATCTATAGTGTTTTTAGCATTATTTATATTATTCAGAATTTCTTTGCATATATATGTTGAACAGTTCCTGTCGGGTTTAAACTTGCTTGTTGAATCAGTTAGAAAAATTTTAATATTTCCGCTGTTTAGTGAAAGCTTTGAAAATTTCTGTTTAAGAATTTTGTTGACGTGTGATTTTCTTATTAAGATGTAATTCTTTAGATGCTTAATTTCGCTGTTTTTGAGGCTATATACTTTCTCATTATCTAAATCTAAAATCACATATTTAGTCTTTCGAACTTGGTTAAGTTTTTGCAAAAAAGCTTCTTTATTGCAAGGCTCAGAATTTATAAAACAAAAACCTGAATTATATAATTTTGTTCTATAACTGTATTTAAAATATGTTAAATCTGAATTATCTTTTATTTTAACTCTTCGTCCTTCTATCAGATTTTTTGCCCAATATTTTCCCAAATGACCCAAAATTAAGGCTTCTGTTTCGCTTATATTTAATTTCTCTGCAAGTTTTTTGTTCTTGTCAGAATATTCTGCATCAAAAGAATCTAAATCAGAAAATACAAAAACTTTTTCATTAAGAACAATACTTGTAGGGGTTTTTGTTTCCGTAACTTTGTAACTTTTATTATAATCAACGAATAATAAACAATTTATGATAAATATTAAAACAATAAACGTTATACTAAGAGTCTTTTTTGACATAGTTTGTAATCTTAAAACCTAATTTCTCAATTTTATCTTTTAATTTTTTATTTTTAGTAAGTAAAAATTCGTCAAATCTGTTATTAACCGTGCCGTCTTCATATCTGGAAGGATGAATAATTGCTTCAACAGTAACATTATCATACTTAATTGCCATTGTACCATAAGATACCGTAAGTGCGTCCATCATTGAATCATATATTAGTCCTACCAAATAATCATTAGTATTTATTTCATATCTATGAGCAGTAGTTTCATTAAATACTGTAAACAAGCCAAGAATACCTGTTTTTAGTATGTTTAACGGATAATTCAATGTTAGATGTTTTTGGATATCAGGAACAATATAGAATTTCTCAAAATGTGTTCGTACTTGATTTATACCATATTCTTTTGCCAGTCTGCATACAATATCGAATATTTTAGGAATTGCGTGTATATGCATATGTGAGTCAATATGACTGACTTTAGTTTTTGAAAGAACTTTTTCGATTTGTCTTCGGAATTCTCTTTCCAATTGTGATAAAAACTCTGTATCTTTTGGGTTATATGCTTTATAAAAAATCTGAAAAACAGAATTATTAAACTCACTCTTTTCATTTGTTAACAGATTAATATCTGAACATAAAGCTTGCCCGTCAGTAATATTCAAATGAATTCCGATACCTAATTCCGGACACTGTGGGATAATACTATTGACGGCTTCATCAAAATATTTACCATTAGCAGTTAAACTGGCACTTTTTAATATACCTGCCTGAAAGCCTTCTAAAACAGCCCTGTTTATGGGTTTTGAAAGCCCAAAATCATCAGCATTAAGAATAAAACTCTTTCCCAAAACGAACTCCAACTAACACTCTTATAGATTTAATTATATTATATGTCAGAATTGAAAACAATTCGTAACATGTCTTTACAAACGGGCAATTTTCTTTAGTAAAAATACTTTATTAATATATAGGGAAAATTTTAGTTTTAGGAGATTTAATTATGGCAGTCGGAGCTAGAGATTACATTGATCAATTATTAGTTAAAAAGTATGCTGATGAGAAAGTTGATAACCACGATGCATTGGAATCAATGGTTGATCCTAATAAAATGTTAGAAGCAATGAATGACGTCGCAATGCTTCAAAGAAACATGTTTGCTTTATCACAAAGGTTGCAAAATACTTGTTATGCTATCAACGCAAGAACAGCAAGATATACAAAAAAAGCCAGCTAAATAGTTTTATCAACTACAATTTTATGAAGTCCTTTAGGACTATCTACATTGCGCTTGAGCCTTAATGCGGTTTCAAGCGCAATTAGTTGTAAAATAACAACATTTGCAAAAAGTTGCTGAATTTCATTTTCACAATCCACATCAATATGAAAATTAGGATTTACTCTATTATCTCCGTCTCCTATAATCGCAATTTTAGGATTGTAATCTTCTTTTATTTTATTCAAATTATTAACAGAGCGTTCTGAAATTTTGTCTACTGATATAAAAATAAGTGTTGCTTTGTTATTCAATACAGCAACATGTCCGTGCATAAATTCTCCTAAAATAGCGGCGCTAATGTTTTTATAAGAAGTTTCTTTAATCTTCAAAGCGCCTTCTTTTGCAAGTGAATATGAAATTCCGTCAGCAACTATAACAACGGTATTTTCTTTTGCTAAAAGTTTTGCAAATTTTTTAATTTGCTCTCTTTTTTCGATAGCTTTTTCTATTATTTCAGACAAATGGAATAAAGAATCTTTTAACGATTTTGTAATTTCTTTATCTCCGGCATTTTCAATAAGCTTAAGTGAGATAAGAATCAGACAAAGCATTTGTGAAGTAAAAGACTTTGTAGCAGCAATTCCATTCTCAATGCCGGCATGGCAAGCAACTTGATAATCACAAGCATTCCATATCGCGGAGTTTTCTACATTTGTAATACATAATGTAGGTAGTTGTGTTTCTTTCTTAACACGTTCAACTGCTTTTAAAGTATCACTGGTCTCACCGGATTGAGTAATAAATACGTATAAAGTATTTTCATCATGAGGAATTAAGTTTTTTAGTAAAAACTCACTGGAATAAATAGCACGAGTCTCTATTCTGGAAATCTTTTCGACCAAATCTACCGCAAAACGCGCACAGTGATATGAAGAACCACTTGCCACAATTGTAATTTTCTTTATGTTTTGAGGTAAGTCAATATTTATTTCACCATTTTCGGGGTTGATATAATTACTTAAAATTGTCGGAATTATTTTTACTTGTTCTAAAATTTCTAATTCCATATTCGTTTTTTTCTTTTTAAAAATCATAATGTAAACTCCTAATAAGATTTAAGAATATGATATCACATCTGTTTGATTCGTAAAAGTAAGAAAATATTTAAAAGATGAGTTTTAATCACAAGTAAAATTTTTATAATGAATTAAACATACATTAAACAATTAAAAAATGCTCTAATATAGCATTTTTATTTTTTATAAAAAACTTTAAAATATTTATATGGATGTAAAAAAGGAACTAGGGCTTAAAATTAAACGGATTCGCCAAAAAGAGGGGCTTACACAAGAGCAATTTGCTGAAAAAATTAATGTTGCTACAAGAACTCTCGCAGGAATTGAGATTGGTGAAAGTTTTATTTCTGCTCAGACCATTGAGAATATCTTATTATATACAAATTTATCATTTGAAGATTTTTTTATTTCAAGTCATTTACGCCCAACTGAGGATTTATTAGCTGATATAAATAAATACCTGTATAAAATAAAAGATGATAGAGAAAAAATAGAAAATATTTATAAAGTAATAAAAGTATTGTCAAACGAATAATTGTTAAGTTTTATGAAGCGCTATAATGTAGTATTAATGCATATTATACATTTTCTATGTATTTACATTGCATTAAAAAGGCAATTTTTGGTACTCCAATAACTTTATATAAATGTAACACGAAAACAATTAACAGAGGAGTATTAAACTATGGCAACCTATTTAATTCAAGCAGGCGATAATTTAACAAAAATCGCAAAAGCACATGGAACAACAGTTCAAGAATTGGTGAGACTTAACAATATTAGTGATCCAAACAAAATTGTTGCAGGTACAACAATAGAACTTTGCGAAGAAAAGCAACAACCTGAAGTAAAAGCAGAAGTAACGCAAGAACAACTAAACCAGCAATTGAAATCTATGGAACAGCAGTTGACTGATATGCAAGAACAAATGAATAATACAATACAAGAGGAAACATTGAATGCTTGGGAAATCTTTGGCTTAGGCGTTGGTGCTTATGCAACAGGTAAAGCTGCGGAAAAAGCTGCACCGTATGTAGCAAATGGAGCGAAAGTCGCCGGTAAAGCAGTTGCAAACGGTGCAAAAGCGACTCGCAGCGCAGCAGTAAACGGTACTAAGGCGGCAGGTAAAGCAGTTGCAAACGGTGCAAAAGCAGCAGGTAGAGCTGCAACAAAAGGTGCCGGTAAGGCATTAAGTGCTGCATCCAAAGGCGTTAAAGCATTAGGAACTGCTTCTAAGGCAATGGGTCCTATGATGTTGCCGTTAACGGTTGCAGGAATTGCAGTTGACGCATATGATGCATATAAGGAAGGCGGAACAGAAGCTGCACTCAAGTCTGCCGGTAAAGATGTCGCATGTATTGCTGCCGGTGCGGCAATCGGTTCAATAATACCGGGTGTCGGTACTGCAATCGGTGCAGGTATAGGTGCAATTGTGTCAATATTTGTATAATATTAAACTCTAAATCTAAAAAAGGATGGCAAAATGCCATCCTTTTTTGTTGCTAGCAAATTATTTTTTTAGATGTTTTATATAAAGTATGTTTAAACTAAAAATAAATCATACGAAAAATTTTATTCCGCAAAAGATTGCAAAAGGAACGACAGCCGAACGTTTACAGAAAGCTCGTCTTTTTAATATTCGCTTTTATGACAATTTACAAGAAGTAATTATCGACAATCAAGTTGCACCAAGAACTTTTGTCAGAACTTTAAATGGTGTTACAGGCTCTAAAATCCAAGCAGATATTTACTCATCGGAAAAGGGGGATTTAAAATATTGCTTTGATATGAATGCAAAATCAAAAGGCTATACTTTAGCTCTACCAACAGTTTTATTTTCGGACAGAATACATAAAAATTCTGCGCTGACTTTTTTAAAAGTAACTCAAGATTTATATAATGAAGCTATGAATCCAAAATTCTTGCAACGTTTTGTATTAATGGCTCGCAAAGGATATAACACAAGTAAAGCTGTTGATTTTTACTCAAAAAATGTTAACGGAGTAAACAAACTTACTTCTGATAAATTAGAAGCATTTCTGTCTGGTAAAAGAGTTCAAGAACAAATTGATACCTTACAGTTTTTGAGATATAGATTACAATCAGAACAAAATACAACTCAAGCGATGAAACAAATCGAAAAAAGAGTTGAAATGCATAATGGTCTAAAATATGAACGAAGAGATGATTACTTTAATTTAGATAAATATCATTTTGAAGAAAAATTTTCTATATTAGAATCTAAGCTTGCAAAACTACTTGAAGCAAAAAGATAAAAAAAGAGGATGATAGCCATCCTCTTTTTTTTGATTATATTTCATTTACTGCTTCCGCACAGTCTTTACATACAGTCTCATGCCCTGCAACTTCGCCGAGCTTTCTGTATTTCCAACAGCGTTCGCACTTTTCGCCTTCTGCTTTTGTTACCCAAACAGTAATTCCGTCTTCAGTGTATTCATTTAACACTTCAGCAGGTGCTGTTTCAGCTACGTAAGCTTGTGAAACAATAAATATATCCGCTAAATCTTGAGCGTTTGCTTTTAAAATATCTGCGTTATCA
>CAYSIO010000055.1:0-7775 GCA_964431115.1 uncultured Vampirovibrio sp. | reverse complement strand
TTGCAAATAGCAAAGGTGATATGGAAGTCCTTTATGCGCTTGAGAGGATTTATTTGAAAAAACTTGCGCAGACACCGTCTGATGCCGAATTACATGCAAATATCGGAGCTATAAAACAAGCTCAAGGCGATTTTGAATCAGCTTTAAGTTATTACGGAAAAGCTGAGCAAATTAATCCTACAAATGTTAACACACGTTTGAATGTCGGGACTTTGTTTCAACAAAAAAAAGATTATCTAAAAGCATTGAAATCGTATGATTCGGTATTAACTCTTTATCCGGATAACGTCCAAGCTAATTTATACAAGGCACAAGTCCTTTCTATAATGGGGAATAAAAATGAAGCCTTGAATTTATATAAGAAAGTGTTGTCTATTGATCCTGCAAATACAGTTGCAAAAGCTGAAATAGTAGGAGTTATGCAGGATACGATGAGCCCTGCGGAATTCATTGCGTATTTGAGTCAGAATTCAGATACTACGTCAAAAAATATGCTATATGACTATGCTTATAAGTTGCATAAAGAAAACAAAACGGATGATGCAATTACGGCCTATAGTGCAGTTATAAAATCTAACCCGTCGAAGGTTGATGCTTATGTGAATTTAGCTATTTGTTATGCGTCTAAAAATGATTATAAAAGTGCCCAAAACGTATTAAATAATGCTAAATCAAAATTCCCTACGAATAATCTTGTTTTAAAAACACTACAAGATGTACAAAAGGATAATATTTCTACGATTTTAGCGGAAGCTCAAAAAAGCTATGAAAATAAAGATTACAAAACTGCAATTCAAAAATATTTAGCTATAAATCCTGCTACGGAAGATTCTTTATTAGGTGTTGCTGCTTCTTATCAGTCTTTAGAAGATTTTGACAGGGCTATAAGCTATTATAAAAAAGCGATGGAAATTGCTCCTAAAAACCCTGAAATCCCTTATTATATCGGATATTTGTATTCAGAGCAACAAAAATGGAATGATGCAGAAGAGTTTCTGAAAAAATCGATTGCATTGAATCCTGAATCAGAAGCTAAAAATTTATTATCTTATGTTATGCAAAACTTTACTCTTGCTGAGTATAACGAAGCTATTAATCTTTTCGAAAAGAATGAATTTGAGTCTGCATTAACTAAGTTGAATAAGGTTTTGAAAACAGAATCAAATAATGCTTTTGCATATTACTATCGAGGATTAATATACGATGAGCAAAAAAAATATAAATCTGCAATGGAAGATTATAATAAATTCTTGAATATTTATACGACAGATGATGAGTATTTACAGTATATAAAAGCTAGAGTAGAAGAACTAAAACCTTATTTGGGCGGATAGAAGTAGTGTCACCCTGAATTTATTTCAGGGTCTTATCAACACTCAGTTAATACGCCAAACTGGCAAGATGCTGAAACAAGTTCAGCATGACAAAATAAATTATGGAGATTAATTTGAAAACAGTTAACAGTTTAATAAAAAGCAAGGTCTCGCTTGCCCCAATGGCTGGGATTACAGACTATGTTTTGCGTTCGCTGGTTCGAGAGCATTCAAAAACTTGTCTTTTAACTACTGAAATGATTAGCTCGGAAGCTTTGACTCAAGTTAAAGATACTGATATTGTTGTTCGAGATGAAAATCATTCTCCGATTTCTTATCAATTAAGTGGTCATAAGCCTAAAATGATAGCCGATAGTGCGGAGTATTTACAACGTTATGCGGATATGATTGATATTAATATGGGATGTCCGGTCAATAAAGTTGTTAAAGGGACTGACGGATGTGCTTTGATGCGTAATGTCGAACTTGCTGAAGAAATTGTAAAAACTGTAAAGTCTCAGATTTCAATCCCTTTGAGTGTAAAATTTAGACTTGGATATACATTTGATGAGCTTAACTTTGTAGAATACGGACAAAGAATGCAAGCTGCGGGAGCTGATTTTATAACGATTCACGCAAGAACCCGTTCACAAATGTATGGCGGAAAAGCTGATTGGAAAAAGATTGCGGAGCTAAAGAGAAATGTTGATATCCCTGTTTTTGCTAATGGTGATGTTGTATCAATCGAGACAGCTGAGCAGTGTTTGGAAGAATCTAAAGCGGACGGTGTTGCAATCGGACGAGGAGTTTTAGGCGATCCGAGTCTTATTGCAAGGGTGGAAAGATATTTTGCAACCGGTGAAAAATTACCCCCGCCGAGTTTGGAAGAAAAAATTGCCGGCATGAAAAAACATTTGATACGCGAAGTTGAGTTTCGTGGTGAAGATATCGGTATAAAATTCGTGAGAAAGTTTTATCCGTATTACGTTAATGGTTTCCCTGGAGCTTCGCGTTGCAGAGGCGAATTGGTTTTAATGAATAATTTATATGAAATTAATAAAATGCTTGATGCTATAGCTTTGCAGAGCTCAAAAAATATGTTAGTATAATTATAGGTGTCATTCTGAGCTTAATGAAGTTAAGCGAAGAACCTCTAATACCCTTTACGTTAGGAGATGAGCATGAAAAAATCCGGATTTACAATGGCAGAACTTATAATTTCTCTCACAATTATCGGTGTAGCAGCAGCACTTGTGTTGCCACAGATTACAAATATGGCTCCTGATAAGTACAAAGTCCGTGTTTTGAATGCCTATAATGATTTATATGCAGCTACTGAGAACCTTTTGAATGTGAATAGAATGCTTTATATTGAAAAAGATGATTCTGGTATAGAGGTAAATGGGGAAATATATCCGGATGGCATTCCTGATTGTGTAGGTCTTCAGTGTACAGATGCTGCAGAAGATTGCTCCGGTAATACAAAATATGCGTGCCTTTTAGCAAAAGAACTTGGAGCAACTGATTCTGGTGGAAAAATCACTTTGTCTGACGGCGTGGAATTGAACATCGAAAATAAAACCAACTATCATGTAATTACTGTGAACACCGGCTTTGGAGATGGTTGTTTTTATTCGGATGATTGTAAAAACCCTGATAAATTTAAAATAAAAGTCTCAAATGACGGTGGTTTTGCTCCGGCGGATCCTTTATTAGAGGCATATTTATTAAATCCGACTAATATGCATTCAAAGAAGGAAGATTTCGAAAAAGCTGAAAGTTTTTTTAAGGACAAAGACTACGGAATTTAATGTTTAATACCGTTTGCCCAATCTCTTGCTAACATTTCGCCTTTGCCTTCAGGTTTAATTTTGATTAGCCTTAAGGTCCCTTTTGCTGTTTTAACGTCAATGCCTGATTTTGAAAATCTTACAAAATCGCCGATATTGCCGTCGAGGTCTTCGTTAAGGGGTTCTGTTTCAAGGACTTTAATAATTTTATTTTGGTATTCAAAATATGCGCTTGGGCATTTATATACGCCACGAACAAGGTTATGAATTTCTTGAGCGGATTTTCTCCAATCTATTTTACATTCTTCTTTTTGTAATTTATCTGCAAAGCAAACTCCGTCTTCACATTGTTTTTCTGGCTGAACTGTTCCGTCAACAAGTCCTAATAAAGTTTTTTCTAATAAGCTTGGTGATTCTGTTGAGCAGATTTCAAAAAGTTCTACACAATTCATATTTGGCGTGATTTCAATCGGATGAGTCATACATATATCACCACAATCAAGACCAAGTTCGGTTATCATTGTGCAGATACCGGTTTCTGTGTCACCATTAATTATTGCTCTTTGAATCGGATTTGCGCCACGATATTTCGGTAATAATGAAACATGAAGGTTGATTGTCTCGTATCTTGGAATATCTAAAACTTCTTGTGAAAGAATTTGTCCAAAAGCAAATGTAACGAAGAAATCAGGTTTTAGTTCTTTTAATGCTTCAATAATCTCAGGTTCTTTTCTTATGGATTTTGGCTGAAAAACAGGGATATTGTTTTCTAATGCAAACACCTTTATTGGGCTTGGTGTTAGCTTATGTCCTCTTCCGGATGGTCTGTCCGGCTGTGTTACGACAGCCATAACATTGAAGTTTGGCGAATTGTATAAATATTCTAAAGACTTAAGTCCGATATCCGGTGTGCCAAAAAAAACTATATTAAGCATTGTCTAACCCCCTCTTGTCTTCTGGGTATTCTCTCCCATCAAGGGGAGAAAGATATGTTATTTACCCTCTTTTTTTAATTGTTCTTCTTTTAGTTTGTTGACTGCTTCTGTCAGTTCAGGCTCATCAAGAAGTTTTTCGACTTGAAGAGGCGGTAAATTATATTTTTTAAGAACTTCTTCTGCTTCAAATCGATTTATTGAATGGTCAATAAATAAAATTCCGTCTAAATGGTCAAACTCGTGTTGGATCGCGCGAGCTAGCAAAGAGCCCTCTTTAGCCTCCATAACAAAAGAACGTCCGTTTGTATCAAGAGCTTTTACCATAACATTTTCGTATCTTTTTACATCTGTATATGCTTCAGGAAAGCTCAAGCAACCTTCATGGCTAATGCAAGCTCCTGATTTTTTGATTATTTTAGGGTTAATAAATACAATTGGATTAAGTGGTTCGTTGTTTGTCGAAACGTCGATAACGAACACTCTTATATTTTCTCCGATTTGTGGAGCTGCAAGTCCTACGCCGTTTTGTGAATACATTGTGTCAAGCATATCTTGCACAAGATTTTTTATTTTTTGAGAAACTTTATGAACCTCTTTGGAAGGTTGTCTTAAGCTAGCTTCTCCATATTTCACAACTTTTCTTATAGCCATTATTAATTACCTCATTTGGCAATATTGTAACATAAGCGAGGGGTTCTGTATAGTTGAATTTATTTTCTAAGAGTCCAAAGCTCTTTTTGGAAAAGCACCAAAAACGGGATTAATTCCAAACGACCGATATACATATCAAGAATTATTATTGATTTGGAAATCTCGTGCAGGCTATCATAATTTCCAAGAGGTCCAATGATTTTACCTAATCCCGGACCGATGTTGCCGATTGCGCTCACCGCGCTTGAAATACCTACGATTGTATTTTGTTCAATGATTGCAATTACAAAGCCTGATAAAACAAGGATTACAAGATAGAATGATACAAACATTAATGTCTGATATAAAACGTCTTTTGGAACAGAGTATTTCCCAACTTTAATGTTGTATACAGCTTTTGGGTGTAGGATTTTACCAAGCTCAGCTTTCATTATTTTTAAAACAAGTAGCCATCTTGCGATTTTGATACCGCCACCTGCTGAGCTTGCGCAACTGCCTGCAAGCATGGCGATTAGCAAGATTGCTTTTGATGTGTAGTCCCAACTTGCAAAATCAACGCTACAAAATCCGCTTGAAGAGATTACTGATGATATTTGGAAGAAAGCGTGTGTAATACTTTCTGTTACATTGTAATGTGAATGTATAAATAATGAAGCTCCAAGTAAAAGTGCGAGGCCGATTGCAATACTAAAATATGTTTTAAATTCTTCGTTTTTAAAAAGAACAAGCGGATTGAATTTTGACCAAGCACGATATTGTAAGTTATAGCTTGCACCTGCAAAGAACATAAAGAAACATATAATCCATAAAATTATATTTGTATGACCGATAAGGCTTTCTCCGTAAGGTGAAAAGCCACCACCGGAAACTGAAGAAAAAGAATGACAGATTGAATCAAAAATATCCATTCCGTTACATTTCAGAAGTATTATTTCTAAAATAGTCATTCCAAAATAAATTTTCCACAAAGAAGCTGCAGTATTTTTTATTCTTGGTGTAAATTTATCTTCAGTCGGTCCGGGCGCTTCTGCAAAAAATAACTGACGTCCTGCGATTGCAAATTGAGGTAGAATTGCTATAAACAGGACGATAATACCCATACCGCCAAGCCATTGTGTGAATGAACGCCAGAAAAATAAAGCTTTTGGGTAATCAAAATGAGTAAAAATTGTAGCACCTGTTGCCGTAATTCCCGATGTTGCTTCAAAAAAAGCATTAATCGGGCTTAAGCCAAAGAATAAGTATGGAATTGATGCGAAAAGCCCCGCAAATATCCAACAAAAAGTAACAGCACAAAGACCTTCAGATTTTTTTATGTCATTAATCGATTTTATTTGTGATGTGCTGGGTATGATTTTTCTTAAAGTTGCGGATATTAGCAGTGCACTAGATGCTGCAATAACAAATGGTAACACGGCATTTGTTTCATTATAGATAAGCGCAACAATAATCGGTATTAATAACATAAAGCTAAAATACATCATTGCCAGAGAAAAAGTATATGCTAAATACGAGATTCTCATTAGTCCGCCTTAAAGTACTCTCTAATAATAGGAGCGTTTTCGCTCGTTGTAAAGATTATCAGATTATCACCGTTCATAATTTGTGTTGTTCCGTTTGGTATAATAATTCTGTTTCTTCTTTGAATTACACCGACTATTGCTTTTGTCGGAAGTTTCATGTCCATAATCTTTGTTGTTTCAAAGTCTTCCGGAAGGATGATTCTTAAAACTTCACCTTTACCTTGCTCAACAGTCGCAAGAATACCGATATTTGTTCCGCATAAGCTACTTTTTATCTCATTTAAAGATGCGTTTTGTGATGAAATTGCAATATCTACACCAACTTTTTCAAACAAACAAGCGTTAGCAGGTTTTGATACTCTTGAAATAACACGATTTACGCCCATTTGTTTTACAAGAAGTGAGCAAAGAAGGTTCTTCTCATCATTATTTGTAACGCTTACAACAACATCACTGGAAGCGATATCTTCTTCATTAAGAAGTTCTAAATCAGTTCCGTCACCGTGAATTACTAAAGTATTACTGAGCTGTTCTGCCAGTACCTCACAGCGTTGCTCATCTCTTTCTATTATTTTGATATTTAATTTTAAATCTTCCAGACTTTTTGCAAGTTTTAGACCGATTGTTCCTCCACCTATAATAGCAACGTTTTTAACAAATTCTTTTTCGTGGAAAAATTTACCTGCAAGAATATCCAGAGAGTGTGATAATCCCATAAATATAACTTTATCGTCTTGGTGTAAAACTGTTTCACCGTTTGGAATAAAGAGTTCTTCTTCTCTTGTTATACCAACAATAAGTGTATCTTTTGGAAATTCGCAATGTTTCACTTGTTTGTTAACAAGTGGTGAATTCTCTGCGATTTTATATTCTAAAAGTCTTGCTTTTCCGCCAGCAAAATTCTCTACGTCAAGAGCTTTTGCAACTGTAATAATACGGAAAATTTCTTGTGTTAGTAATTCTTTAGGCCAAATAACATTATCAACATAAAAATCACAGTTGTATTCGGCATCTTTTGTTATACCTAGAGAAGCTTTATAGCTTTCTTTACGGACAAAACATAGAGTCATAGCGTTGCTGAGTCGTTTGGTTGTCAGACAAGATACAATATTTAATTCATCAGAATCTGTACAGGCGATGAACACGTCAGCATCTTTTATATTCGCTTGTTTTAAAACATCTATATTAGAAGCGTTACCGTCAACAAAACTTATATCAAGCTTGTTGAATGTGTCTAACTTGTTTTTTTCTTCATCGATTACTGTTATATCGTTGGCTGTATAAAATTGAGAAGCTATCATTGCCCCAACTTCGTTAGCGCCGAAAATAATTATCTTCATGTTCTTTATTTAACTCCAAAGGGGAGAATAAGTCAATTTGTAACCTCTTATGCTAATGCTTTGATTAGACCTACGATTTTACCGACTAAAATTAGCTCATTAGCTGTACTTCCGTTGATTGTTCTGATTCGATATTCCGGATTGTCTGATTTTATGATTATTTCATCTAAATTTTTAGATAAACGTTTTACATAGAATTCGTTATTAAAACAAAATACATAAA
>CAYSIO010000054.1:975-7827 GCA_964431115.1 uncultured Vampirovibrio sp. | reverse complement strand
CTCAAACCCTGTCATAATCTGCTATATGATATGATATGATATGATGGGATGGGTGAGGAGCAATTAATTTTTCCGGAATGTTTTTAACCCTATAGAAGGTTAAAAAAAGAAAGGAAAAATAAAAATGTCAACAACAATTTCGCAAGTAGGAGTTCCTCAAGTTCCGGTAGAGACGGTAGCTGATAAAAAAAATCAGCCAACATTACAAAGAACATCTTTCAAAGCAAAAACTAGAAATGATGAATTTGTAAAAAAATATGAAGTAGAAGCTACATCCGGTAAAAAATGGGGTGTAGGTATTGCAAGTGCTTTTGTACCAGGTTTAGGTCAAGCGATTAATGGTCAATGGGGAAAAGCTTTTGGTTTTTTCTTAGGAACAGCTGCTCTTGGTGTTGGTGCGCAAGTTGCAATGCTCAAAAGTAAAATCGGTATGGCAGCTGCTGCAGGTTTAGGTTGTTTAGGGCTTGGCATTGCAACAATTGTTGATGCGGTTAAAAATGCTAAGTCTGAAGTTCAAGTAGTTGACAAAGAGGTCTAACGCAAGTAGGTCAAGAAATTTAAGTTAACAAAAGGGGATTGGATTATTATCCAATCCCCTTTTGTTTTCGTATTATTTACCCCTACTGTATTCTACAATTACCATATTCATCACATTCACGGGTTTCGTAAGTTTGACAGTGATGTACGGTTAATGCTGTTACTATCGCGCTTATACCTATTGTCGAATATAAGATTCTGCTCATTAAGGTCATGTCTCCAAATATAGCTGCTACTAAATCGAATCCGAAGAAACCTACAAGACCCCAGTTTAGAGCACCAATAAGAGTTAATATGTATGCGACAATTCTTAATACATTCATATATTTCTCCTTTCTGTTTCCTTTTATATTATTACCTATGTGGTGTTGTTTAAATTATCCAAATTATCTAGTCAAAAACTATAATTTAATGTAAACTTTTGTAAATTTTTGTAAATTGGAAAATACATTAAAGTATTTTTTTGTGTTGGTTGTAAGATGTAATTATGACTAGAAAAGAAAGGGTTATAAATGAAAAAATTAACTAACAGAGAAAAACAGATTGCTGAACTTTTATTGACCGGTATGAATAATAGAGAAATTGCGAAAGCTCTTTATATATCTATTCATACGGTAAAAGCTAATTTAGAAAATATTTATGAAAAATATAATATTCATAATAGAGTATCATTAGCGCTATTTATTTTAAAAAATGATTTAATTAATCTCTAATATTGAAAATAATTCTTAATTTGTTATATAATAGCTTTAATATGAAGGAAAAAGAAGGAGTTTTTCATATATCACACAGTGGCGAGTTTCTGATTTGGCTCGTTATTATATTGTTTTTTGTATCGCTTTCTTCTTTGGGTTTTATTTTTAAAGAAAAAAATGATGAGAATGATTATCAAATTTTTTTACAAGATGTCGATGGTTTGATAGTTGGTTCACCTGTTAGAATGATGGGGATTGAAGTTGGACATGTAACCAAAATTAAGCCGACGAATGATGAAGTTTATGTTAAATTTGTATTAACAAATCCTGATGTTTATATTCCGCAAGGTACTGCCGTAACCGTTGAGTTTAGTGGTATGGCTGGTTCCAAGTCTTTAGAATTATATTTACCGGAAAAAAATAAATATGTAGATAAGTCAGTGCCTATTTTAACGGTAGAGTCACCAAAGCGTTTACATGACGCTTTAGGACTTTTGAATGATATGTTTAAAAAATTAGATTCTATAATTTATACGACATCCGGTTTTGGTACAAAGTTAAAAGAAGAAGATTTAACTTCTCCAATGTTAATAAAAAAAGATTCTAATATGTTAGAATTTTTAAAATATTCTGATAAATTTTTAGATGATTCAAATAAAAAGGCTACAGATATGAGAAATAGTTTAGAAGGGTTAAAGAAAAATGTTAAATAAATTCCGTAATTTAAAACTGGTTTCGAATCCTATTGTTAATCAGAGTTTATGTACTATCAGAAATAAAGATACTGATACTCAAGGTGTTCGCCTTGCTGCAAGAAAATTAACGAGAATTCTTTTATATGAAGCTACTAAAAATTTACCGCAGACTAAAGTTGAGGTAGAAACCCCTATTGCTAAGTTTGAAACTCAAACGATTAATCCGGATATAAATATAATTATTTCTCCAATCTTAAGGGCAGGTTTGATTTTTACAGATGAAGCTGTTGATATTTTACCGCAAGCTGCTATTCGTCATATAGGTATGTATCGTGATGAAAAGACATTAAAGCCAGTATGGTATTATAATAAAGTCCCTATGCCTGTCGATAGACCTGCAGAGGATTATTATGTCTACATTACTGATCCGATGCTTGCTACAGGTAATTCTTTAATTGAAGCGATTAGACTTTATGTTGAAAAAGGAATTCCTGAGACTAATATTTGTTGCGTTTGTATGATATCTTCACCGCAAGGTATTGAGAATGTATTCAGAGAATTCCCTGCAATAACATTAATTGTAGCAGCAATCGATTCACATCTTAATGAACGCGGATATATTGTTCCCGGTATGGGCGATGCCGGAGATAGAATTTATAATACATAGATTTAAGTTCTTACAAATTTAGAATCTATTTCTTCCGGTTTATATGTATTTATATACTCAATTGCTTCTTTGGGTGTTTTTGCTATATAGTAGAGTTTTTCAGATGCTTTGTTTGCAAAGTTGCGTTGTATCATTGTTTCAAAAAACTCTATTAATTTATCATAAAAACCGTCTGTATTGAGTATAACAATGGGTTTATTATTATAACCCAATTGCTTTTGAACGATTAGCTCTGAAATTTCCTCTAAAGTGCCATAACCTCCGGCAATAGCAATAACTGCATCTGAGAGTTCATCCAGTTTTGCTTTACGTTCTCTCATACCGGATGTTAAAATAAATTCATCACAATCTTCAGGGTTTGCACAGCCCATATTTGCAAGTCTTTCCGGCATTATTCCAATGATTTTACCGCCGGCTTCTTTAACAGCACTAGCACAAGCATACATCATCCCGAGTTTACTTCCGCCGTATACTATTCCATACCCGTTATTGCCAATAAGCAACCCCAAATCTCTTGCATCTTTATAGAAGACTTCTTCTAAAAAATTGGAAGAAGAAGCGAAAATACAAATATTTTTAATATTTTTAGTCAAAATTTCCCCCGATTAAATAATAATTTGAGCAGAATAAACCGGTACCGTTTCTGTTGCAATCTTGTTTCTGTGCAGAGATGGTTTCAGTTTTACCAAATGGTTCAAATCTGTCACTGTAAATGTATAGTCCAAAGACATCTTTTCCCCAAGAATTTGGAGCATTCTTGCCGTTTACGTCATACATCAAATATCCTTGTAAATCACCTTGCGGGTTTTCCAGAAGCTTAATTGCAATTACAGCATTTGAATATGTTGTCTTAAAATCTTCAAATCGATATGTACTGACTGGATAGCTCCCGTTCATATACGTAATTCTATATGTAGGAATGCTATTTTTAATTTCATTATCAAGTATTGTTTGAAGAGCTTTGCTAAAAGATGTTGAAGTTTCATCCTTTTCATTACTAACTGAATAGAATATATTTGCAAAATCTTGTTGTACGTTTCTCCAACGAGAGGTATTTTTAGCCTGTCTTGTATCATCCAATGACATAGGAGCCACCAAAAAAGCTACAATTAAGAATATTACAAATAATATTGATACTTCAACAATAGTGAATCCTTTTTTCATAAAACCTCTTATTCTTGTTAAGCCAGATCTAAACGTCTTTTTTCTTCAAGTAATTTTTCATATATCCATTCAGGTATAAAGTTTTTGCCTAAAATAATTTGCCCGTTCATAATATTTGGCGCGTGGAAATCAGAACCGCCGGTTACAATCAAGCCAAGCTGTTCCGCCATAGATGAAAAATATTCAACAATTGCAGGGGAATGCTTTCTGTGATAAGCTTCGATGCCCCTTAAACCACAATTCATAAGTTCTTTAATTAGCTTTTCCGCAATATCAATATCGTAAGGGTGGGCTATTACAGGAATTCCACCTGAATCATATATAACTTCAACAGCGTCAAAAGGTGAAACTGTTTTACGTTCTACGTATACAGGTGAAGCTCTGTGTATATATTTGCTGTACGCTTCCATAACATTGCTTGTTCCACCTGCATTTGTAATAGCTTTTGCTATATGCGGACGCCCGATTGAGCCGCCCTCTGCAACCATGTTTTTAACATCTTCGTATTTGATTTTTATACCTTCTTTTTTTGCAAGAAGTGCAAGTATTTCTTTTGTTTGTTTTGTACGTGCTTGTTGTTGTACTTTTAAAAGATTTTTGAAATCGCTTTTTGTAGTGTCAGGAAAATATCCTAAGATATGGACTTCGTAATCTTTATAAAGAGTATTAACCTCAATACCTTGTATAACCTTTAAGTCAACTTCTTTAGTTTTAAGGTATTCCAGCGCGATGTTGTACGACAGTACGTTATCATGGTCTGTTAGCGAAATAGCTTGCAAACCGGCATCAAGCGCTAAGTCGACTATTTTTTCCGGAGAAAAAACGCCATCAGAATAGTTTGTGTGAATATGGTAATCGCCTTTGATACCAATACCAACTGATTTACCCCCCTGAGTCAAGGTCGGCCTTCCTTTCTTGTTCTTTATTATCTACTAAAATATTAATTCTTTTGATTTGTGTTGCTTTTGTTCTATCAATAAGAACTTCAACACCATTAATTTGTGCCAAACCGCTTTCCGCTATTTCATATCGCTCAGGAAGACTTGTTGAGAGACGTTTTAGTGATGTAGAATATTCCATTCCAATCACGCTGTCTGCTGAACCGCAGAATCCTGCATCTGTAATATAAGCCATTCCGTTAATAATTTGTTCATCAGCTGTTTGCACGTGTGTATGAGTTCCAAAGAAACCTTTAATTAAAGCTGTTTCTTCCGTGTTAAACTCATTTGCTAAAAATTTAGAAAAACATATCTTCTCTGCAGTAGCTTCTGCATGGAAATCAATAAAAATATGTTCGATACCACTTTCTTTAAGTTGTTTAATTTCTTCAACAACAATTTGCCAAGGTGAATCCATTGGAGGCATAAATACACGTCCAAGAACGTTTATAACACCTATTTTAAAACCATTAAAATCAAAAACTTGAGAACCTTTTCCGGGAGTTCCTGTCGGGTAATTTATTGGACGAATAAGATTTTCTGCGCTTTCAATATATTCGTAAATATCTTTTTTATCCCAGATATGATTGCCGGATGTAAAACAATTTACTCCGGCTTCTGTTAGGTCTGTATAATTTTTCTTTGTGAGCCCGAATCCGTGAGAAGCATTTTCAATATTAGCTATAATGAAAGCTTCTTTAGCTTCCGGAGAAGACAAGAAAGACTTGAGCGCGTTGCGCCCCTGTCTTCCTGTAATATCTCCGAAAAATAATATTTTTAAAGTGTCTTGTTTCATTTTAAGAGTGAATAAGTGACAGAGTGATTGAGTGAACGAGTCCTTTATAAAAAATTAATTTTTAATTTTGCTTTAGATAAAATATATATGAGCGAAGCAAATTTAATGAACTTATTCACTTAATCACTCAGTCACCCAGTCACTTTCCTCCTATTTAGCTATTTCTGTTGTTCTGAATTCTCTTACTACAGTAACCTTAATTTGTCCAGGATAATCGAGTTCGTCTTCAATTTTCTTCGCAATATCTCTAGCAAGTTTCTGTGAAGCCAAGTCATCAAACATTTCTGATTGAACGATTACTCGAACTTCACGTCCAGCTTGTACTGCGAAAGATTGTTTAATACCTTCGTAGCTGTTTACGATTTCTTCAATCTTTTGTAAACGTTTAATATAGATTTCTAATGTATCACGTCTTGCTCCCGGACGTCCTGCAGAAATAGCATCCGCAAGTTTTACTAATACTGCTTCAATAGTATTAGCTGTTACATCATCATGGTGAGCTTCAATTGCGTGAATAACTTCTTGTTTTTCGCCATATCTTGAAGCAAGTTCTACACCAAGTTGAATATGAGTTCCTTCTTGTGTTTGGTCAACAGCCTTACCAATATCGTGAAGTAAACCTGCGCGTTTTGCTACGTAAACATTAGCACCCAATTCAGCAGCTAACATACCTGCAATGTGTCCGACTTCAAGAGAGTGTTTAAGAACGTTTTGACCGTAAGATGTTCTGTAGTATAGGCGACCCAGATTTTTAATGAGCTCTTTGTTTAAACCCATTATACCCATATCTACAGCTGCGTTTTCACCCTCTTTCATGATTTTTTGTTCGACTTCTTCTCTTGATTTTTCAACAGTTTCTTCAATGCGAACAGGGTGGATTCTACCGTCTTGGATAAGTTTTTCTAATGCAATTTTTGCAATTTCACGTCTTACAGGGTCGAATGCTGAAAGAACAACAGCTTCCGGTGTGTCGTCAATAATTAAGTCAACGCCTGTAAGTGTTTCGAGTGTTCTAATATTACGTCCTTCGCGTCCGATGATACGACCTTTCATTTCATCACTTGGTAGTGATACTACAGAAACGGTTGATTCTACAACTTGTTCCATCATGCATCTCTGCATTGTTGTCGAAAGAATTTCCTTAGCTTTTTCCTGAGCTGTTTCTCTTATTTTTGCTTCGTTTTCACGAATAAGTTGAAGCTGTTCTTGTGCTAAGTCGCTTTTTAATTGTTCCATTAGCATTCTTTTAGCTTCATCTGCAGATAAGCCTGCAATTCTTTCTAATTCAGCAGTGCTTTTGCTGATTAATTCATCTAATAAATCTTCTTTTTCGATTATATTGTCTTTCATTTTATCAAGA
>CAYSIO010000054.1:0-965 GCA_964431115.1 uncultured Vampirovibrio sp. | reverse complement strand
TCAAGAGAAACTTCTTTATCAGTTAACTCTTGAAGTTTGTTTTCAATCATATCTTCGCGTTTAGAAAGTTTTGTTTCTATTGCTGCGAATTCTCTTCTTCTTTCTCTCTCATCTTCGTTAAGCTGTTCTCTCTCGTTATGAAGGGCTTCTTTTGCCTTAATCATAGCTTCTTTCTGCATGATGGATTCTTTTTCTTGCAAATCTTTCATGCTTTGGTTTGTCTGTTGTACAAGGTTTTTGTATTTAACTCTTTGTACAGCAATAACTGCGGCAAGAATAACCGATACAATTATTGCAACAGTCAATATTGCACTATTCATCTAGCACCTTTTCTCTTTCTATTTTTTTATATATACACGATATTCGGGCACATATAACCTACCCGACAACTTTTTAATAAATAATAAGCCTTTTTATCGCATATATCCTCAAAAAATTTTATCTAATACTATAGTAAAATCATACCATACAATGCTTGTTTTGTATATATATGTGAAGGTAAGTTAACAATATTTTATATTTACTGCTACGTTAACGAAAAAATATCTTTTCAATCACTTCAATAGTGTCCAGAACTGTCCCCTCTCCAACGGGGGAGGGTAAGCTTGCACGAAACTTACCCCTCTCCGGAAAGCGTAGCGGAAGGCGGAGAGGGTAGAATTTCTTTGCGAAGAATGAGCTTAGAAATTCGGGAGGAGGTTCATTCCGCAGGGCTAGCCCCCATCCTTTTTAACTCGACTTACAAACCGGTAGTAATTATAACTAACTCGGAAGTATAGCGTAAATCCCCCACTGAGGAAGGAATAGTTCTTGGTTACTTGATCACTGAACTCTTGGTCACTGTTGTAAACTTTCTCAATCACTCTGACCCCTCAGTCACTCAATCACTTCTATAGTCATTCTGAGCGAAGCGAAGAATCTCTATAACTGTTTAAGAGACTCTTTACTGCGTTCAGTGTAACGCA
>CAYSIO010000053.1:0-7894 GCA_964431115.1 uncultured Vampirovibrio sp. | reverse complement strand
CCGAAACCGTTCCCCAGAGTTTGCGAGAAAAACGATAGTTTTTCCGCAAACTCAATTATTACAGTTTATTCGGTTGTAGAGTGCTTATAAAAATTGATTTTACATTACATAAACGTCTGCGCTTAGGAATTTCAAAAGAAAAAGAATTTTTATTCATTTTAAGCTTTTCAAAAGATATTTTTCCGCGATGAAAATCTATAATTTTTTTGCATAAATGCATCTTTATTCCATGTCCTACGGTTGAAAATCTTGTTTTTTTAAAGAACATCCTACCATATTCTTCATTTGTCAAAGACAGTCCCTTATATATAATTTGCATTTTACATTTTTTATTATCAGAAGAAATTATAATATCGATCAAACTATTCTTTTGCGAGTTAGAAACAGCTGTTGATAAAATAAGATAAACCACTTTGTTCATTTCATTTTCGTCGACATCAGCAAAAGAATTCCCAATAAATTTGAAGTTGAATTTTATTGATTTACCGCTTGCTTCCGACTCCAAATCTTTAGTAACGTTTTTAACAATATCATCTAACGCAACCGAATTATAATTTAGAAACGCTTCTTTCTCTTCAAACTTGTAACTATTCAACAACATTGTCATCATTTCCAGTGTAAATTTACAAGAATTATTGATTTCATTAATTAATTCAAAATTGCTGTCATTACAGGACGAATTCTTCAGAAGTAAATCCAACCCTCTTAATTGTGCAATAGCAGACACTCTTAAATCATGGCTCAATGTTTCTATAAAATATTCACGTTGCTTTAACATATATCGATAAAGAAGAATACATTTTACAATCAGATATACAAACATTAGGATTAAAACTAAATCTTTTACAATACTCATAAGTCTATTCCTATCAGGCTACATTAATATGCTAACTTATTTTGAGCAAATATAAATTAGCCAACGAGGTAAAAGTTAAATAGCCGAGTCGAGTAATTGTCTGTGAAGTTTAACATTATGAACACGAAGATAATCCACACCTTTTTGCATTAAAGGATAAGAGACTGCAAGTGTCAGAGAATCCTTCAAATCATTATTTTCTTCTTGCGCATTAAGAAAAGATTTTCTTGAGATTCCAAGCATAAGTGGTTGGTTTAAAGAATAGAATTCTTCTATACGATTTAGGATTTCAAAATTATCTTCTTTTGATTTTCCAAAACCGATACCCGGATCGAGTATTATGTTTTTAACCCCTTTTTCTTGGGCAATTTGGGCTTTTTTATACAAGCTTAAATACACTTCTTCTACAACATCTTTATAAGTCGGTTTGTCTTCTGTTCTTGCAGTCGAATGTTGAAGGACAATTCCGGCATCATACTCTACAATAACATCTATAATTTTTGAATCATAATCCATGCCGGAAACATCGTTAATTATTGAAACTCCATTATCCAAAGCAAATTTTGCTACTTCTGAGCTTCTTGTATCAACGCTTATCGGAATATTTGGTAAATCTTTAAGGATAAGTCTTAAGCGTTCGATTTGAACTTTTGCTTCCGTAGGTATTGCTCCCGGTCTTGTGCTTTCAGCGCCAATATCAATCATATCTGCACCGTCTTCTATTAATTGAAACATTTGTCTGCGCGCATCATCAGGGTTAATATATTTGCCTCCGTCAGAAAAAGAATCCGGTGTAATATTTAAAATACCAACTAGCTTTGTTTTTCTTTCTTTTAGCTCTAATTTAGCTAATATGTTTGCAGCGAGAATTTTCATGGAAAAAGGCTGAAATTTAAGCTTTTCACATATCTTTTTTAGTTGAGAATAACTTCCGCCAAGAATGACATCCGTTTTTTCGATTTTGCTAACTAAAACATCTCTATGTACTCCGCAATCTGCTCCAAAAGATAAAGCAGTCTGTTTTAAAATATTTGCCTGAGGAAGTGTTAAATTAAAAATCTTAAAAGTTTTATATCTGAATTTGTCTGAAGCCTTATTGCGATAAGCTATATCAAAGCCGATTTTTTCAAGCTCAGATTCAATGTTCTGCGTGACTAATTCTTTTAAAACAAAATTTTCCATATCCGGATTGTAGCACAGTTGCCTTCGAATTAAAAATATGTAATAATACTATTACTTTATATAGGTGTTTATTTTGTTCCTACATTTTTATTAAAAGGGAGAGTAAGCTCTATAGTTTGCGAAGTATACCCACCGATACAAAATCGCCAGTGGGAAACGGATATTCTAAGGCACTCACCCACCTGCTGGTTCGGCAGGTAACAAAATCGCACTTATATAAAGTTTCTTTTGGGGGTTTTATAAAAGAATTTGTGTTCCCAAAACAATACGGTGAGAGTTTTTGGCTGCTTGGTTTTCGCAGAAAATATAATTCATAATCAGTTTTAATCCTTGTCCTTTTATATAATAATTAATCCCTGCTACATATTCTTTACGCTTATTGTGTGAGAGATTTTTGTTTGGATCAAACTCATCATATCTTAATAAAGCTTGTAGTTTTGGAGTAACTCTATACGCAAGAGTTGAATAAAAACCGTCAGCGTGCTTATCTATTGAATGACCTGCCGGTCCGTTATATCCGTTTGCATTTGCCCACTCAAAATTCATCAGCCACTTTTTGTATTCATAACCGATATAAGCGCCCGTTACGGTATAATCACAAGTACGTTGACCCGACTGCACTCCGCCACCGATTTTTAATTCTCCGTATTTATCGTTAGTTTTTCCAAGTGGCTTAAAGTTTACCCAACCGATAAACTCTGTTCCCGGAAAAAAAGCTTGCCAATAGGTATCAGAACTATAGACCCCAAAATCGTAATCAATAAGATCAAAGTCACCTTTAACTCTCGCACCTAATCTGCGAACGGTACCAAAGTTTCTTGAGATTTGTGAACGAGCAACAAAAGGTAGTGTATAAGGACTGTATCCGCCTTCCATACCGACAGGCGGTCTTGTGTTACCTAACCAAACCCTATGATGTGGAATTTTGTTTGTAGCAACATACATATCCGCAAACAACATTTGAGCAAAATTTTTACTTGAAAGCGGTGACATATGAAGCATTATTCTAAAATCGCCATTGTTGTTTTTAAGTTTTCCGTCCAAGCCTAAGTTTACAAAATTAATATCATAATCTCCGTTGAATTTTTCTTCATCAATAAAATTTAAACCGAGATTACCGCCATAAGCACCCCATAAATGAGTTTTTTCCCATATAGATTTGTCTTCATAATGCTTAGTCAAAATATCGGATAAAAGAAAGGTCGGTCGGTCAATATGTTCCACTTCCAAACAATAAATGTCGTGTAACTTTTCTTTTAAAGTCTTTTCTTTAATTTCAGGAGTTTCTTCTTCCAAAACAGTTACAACATAAGATTCCGGTTGGTCTAAGTCTAAAAGAACTTCTTCTTCTGTTGCAAAAGAAGTTGTATTTAAAGACAGTAAATATACTAATAATATAGGTAAAATCTTCTTCATAAATCTCTATTATATTTTAACATAACTTTACAAAAAGGCAAAAATTAAAATGTTTTTGACTTTATATATATATGGTTAGTGTAAATTTTCAAAATAATGTAAAGGTTTATCAAACGGGCGGAACACAAAAGGTACAAACCGCCCCTCTTCCTGCGCATACAGAGAATAAAAATACATCGGTTACAACTCCGCCAAGTTTTAGAGCTGAGTCATATCAGTCCGCTGTTACAGTAAGAACTGAATTAGCAACAAGAGATGAACATAAAAAATATAAAGAATTAACAGAAGCTTTAGACGGAAAATATAAGAAAAAGCTTGAATATGCTTTAAAAACGGGAACGTTATTAAAGAATGATTCTGATGACAGAAGTTCTGTATTAGATAACTTACACAAAATATTAAAAGAAGAAAGAGATAAAGGGTTGGATAATATAACCATATTAGAAGAATGTTTAGATATTATTCAAAATCCTTATGTTATTACACAAACTTGTGAAGATATCCCTCAAGAATACAAGACCGAACTAATAGGGCTTATTACAAATCTATCGGAAGATGTTAATGAAATTCAAGAAACAAACTTCAATTTGGATAATATGAATACAGGAACTTGTCCAACCGCAAGTGTTGAATTTGATTTAGCAACCAAGAATCCTGCAGAATTTTTTAGAATTGTAGAAGGTTTGACCTCTCCGAAGAATGAAGTTCAAAAAGTAATTGATATGGATGCACTTTCTGAAAAAACTCTGGATGCGGTATGGCTTCTTAAAAAATTCAAAACTCCTCACCAAATAGTCGATTTTAACAAAGCGGTAGTTCTATTAAAGCCAGACCAGAATGCAATAATAAGAGCAAGAATCCAAAACAATCATAGAGATCCTGGCGAACGTTCAATTATTGATGTTTTAATGCAATCTACCATGATGCAATTAGGTTCTCAACAGACTTATGATTCATTAACTGATAAACGTGCTCCAAACGCTTGGACAATGGAAGATAGCGGATTAATCGATTTTGAAAAAACTTATGTCGAATCAATAATGGAAAATAAGAATACCGTATCCGTAATTTATCAAAAAGTAGATGAAAACGGTAAGCTTGCCGGTTATGAAAAAGACTCTCAAACGATAAAAAAGCAGCTACTGGAAACTCTTAATATGGGTCACAATATCATTATAGGCTATACTTGGACGGATCCGGAAAACGATAATAAACTGGCAGGACATGAAATCACAATAGTTGATTATAAAGTAAATGAAAAGGGTGAAGGTATATTTATTTGTCAGGATTCTGACGATGATATTTCTAAACCGATTGAAATGCAAGAATCTTTCTTACTAAAAAGTATTCACCATGCCGGCTTGCCCGAAAAAATCGCAATGAAAGATTTTGAATACGAAGATAGCTGGAAAATCGGCGTAAATGAATTTGAAAAAGCACAAAAAAATCAAAACTCATAGAGTTTTTTAACATTATTTGAAAGCACCTTTTCTAATAGTTGCTTATCATTAAATTTTTCTAAGACTCTGTGTTTAAATACATCCAGATTTTTTGAATAAGAAATCTTCGTGTGGTTGAATTCACCTACCGGACAATCAGAAGCCCAAAGAATCCGATGTGTATAATCACCTTTCTTTGTGTTTTTTAATGCTTCAATAAGCATAAGAGTATCCTCGTAGGTTTCATTTAAATTTTCATAAGCAAAATCAATCCAAGATGTATCGACATAAAGAGTCGCAGTTTCGTTCTCGATTGAATCTAATAAGATTTCAATTGCTTCTATATGAGACTGTTTAGGACCTGTAGATAAATGACCTAAAATAATAGGAACATCCGGAAACTCCTGAGCTTTTTTGTAAATCAATTTCGGCGAAGAAAATCTTGATTTAATATGTCCGGAATGATATAGACAGGGCTTTTTGAACACTTTTGCGAGTTCTAAATATTTATCATATTTTTCACTATCAGCCGGTAGTTTCATACATTCCGGATGAATCTTTAAGCCAATGAATTCAGGATGTTTTTCTAATAAAGCCTTAGCTACGGTAACATCTTCAGTAATATTTGGCTGACAAACATAAAGAGGTTTAAGCTTCGGATATTTTTTTGCAACTTCCAACATTTTTAAGTTGCATTCTTCTTCCGCTTTAAAATTCGAAGATTCAATTCCTTCAAGATTAGAACAAATTGCATAATCTACGCTGTCATCTATAATATTCATAAGATATTCAGGCGTAAAATTTCCCCACGCAGATTCACCCCAATGCGTATGAGAGTCTATAATCATTTAGAAACCGCCCTTGTAATGGCTTCAATAATTCTCTGAACTTTAAGAATCTCAATTCCTTTAATATCTTCTTGAACCTCATTTGCTGCAGGAATAATAATCCGTTTAAAACCCAGTTTTTGAGCTTCAGTTATTCTTTTGTCAATATGATTAACAGCTCTAATCTCTCCGGAAAGACCGATTTCCCCAACAATTGCTGTGTGAGAGTCAAATACAACATCTCTCACACAAGTAATAATTGCAAGTGCAATTCCCAAGTCTGCAGCCGGTTCTGAAACATCAATTCCGCCTATAACATTTACATACACGTCTTGCTTAGAAAGATTTAATCCTATTCTTTTTTCAAGTACTGCAAGGATTTGTAAAACTCTGCTCACGTCAACACCGTTTGCAACCCTTCTTGGTGTAGGATACGGAGTTGTTCCGACAAGAGCTTGAATTTCTACCAAAAGCGGTCGAGTTCCTTCGCTAGTTACAATAATCGTACTTCCGGGAGTTTGAGTCTGGCTATATTCTTTTAAAAACAATTCTGACGGGTTCAAAACTTCAGTTAAACCTTTCGCGCCCATTTCAAAAATCCCGACTTCGGAAGTGTTTCCAAAACGGTTTTTTATAGAACGTAATATTCTATAAGTCTTATATTTATCGCCTTCAAACTGAATTACAGTATCAACCATATGTTCAAGAACTTTTGGACCTGCAATATTTCCTTCTTTCGTGACATGTCCGATTACTATTATTGAAACGTTGTTCGCTTTAGCCAATGTCATAAGCGAATTACAACATTCTCGAATCTGCGATACGCTACCTGCAGAGCTCTGAATCATAGATGTATAAATAGCCTGAATACTGTCCACAATTACCAAATCCGGATTCATTTCTTCAATATGTTTTTTTATTAATTCAAAATTCGTTTGGGGGTAAATGTATAAGTTATCAGATTTAACTCCCAATCTTTCTGCACGAAGCTTGATTTGGCTGGCGGATTCCTCAGCTGAAACATATAACACTTTTTTACCATTCTTGCAAAGTTCACCACTTGTTTGCAAAAGAATAGTTGATTTACCTATACCGGGATCACCTGCAATAAGAATCAAAGAGCCTTGTACAATTCCACCACCTAAAACTCGGTCAAATTCAGAAATTCCTGATGTAGTACGGATTTCAGTATTCATTTCAATTTCAGATAATTTCATCGGCGGATGATTATCCGGTAAATCTATAACTTGAGGTTTTGAAAATGAATCCTCTTTTTCTTCAACAAACGAAGACCAAGAACCGCACTCAGGACATTTGCCCAAGTATCCGGCACTTTCATAACCACAATTTTGACATACAAATTTAGATTTTACTTTTGCCATAAATTATCTATTCATAGGAATAATAAGCTTTTGACCGATTGATAATGCGTTAGGATTAGCCATTTTATTAACAGACTGAATCGCATTAACCTTGCTCATATCAAAAGAACCGTAAAATCTTATAACAATACTTTCTAAAGTATCACCGGCTTTTACCGCATATTCTTCGTTAGAAGCTACAGGGGCTACTGTTTTTGTAGCTGCGCTATCAGAAGGAATAAATGAGAATTTGCTGTCAGCCTCGATAGCGGGTTGTTTTTTAGAAGGTAATATGACATCTTCTTTTGGAGTAGACAAGTTGATTAAAAGACTTATAACAGTTGTAATAAGTAATGTAACAATAACTCCGCAAATCAAACCGGTAACAAAATAAACTTGTGGAGCTTTTTCGTTTTTGTTTTGTTTTACACCAAAAGATTGCCAAAGAACATCTAACTCACGAGTCTTGTTCTGAGCTTTATAAAAATCTTCGTCTTGATGTTGTCTGTTATAACGAGACAGAGCCTCCATCATAGCAACTTTTTCTCTAGTAATATTAGATCTTCTTAGTGTTGTACTTTTCATAAGTCCTCTTTTAACCGACGGTATACTACCCCTACCATACTATCAGAAATTTAACACAAAAGAATGGCATGCGCAAACATGTTAAGAAATATGTTAATTATTGTTAAGCATTGAAGATATTTAAAAAGGTGTGTCAAATGACGAATTTTTGCTTGTCGTCATTACGGGGGCAGATGTATTGGGCTTGTAAGAATGACTACTGGATTGCAGTCATTCTGAGCGAAGCGA
>CAYSIO010000052.1:0-7944 GCA_964431115.1 uncultured Vampirovibrio sp. | reverse complement strand
CTTGAACAATGTGAGCCAATTTTTCAACGTTAATACCGTCTAAGCTCGCGTCCACTTCGTCAAAAGCATAAAACGGTGCAGGCATATATCTTTGGATTGCAAACACAAAAGACAATGCAGTAAGAGCTTTTTCTCCGCCTGACATACCTGCAAGACGTTGTTTTTTCTTATCTCTTGGCTGTGCTTCTATATCAAGACCGCCTGCAAACGGATTTTCTTCGTTTTCTAAAATAAGAGTTCCTTCACCGTCTGAAAGCTTATGGAAAATATCTTTAAACTGCTCACTAATTGCGTTATAAGTCTTCAAGAATGTCTCTTTCTTAAGATCTTCATAACCTTTCATTCTTTCAAGAATCTCAGCTCTTTCGCGGCTCAAAGTCTCAATCTGACCTTGTAATTCTTGTTGACGAGCAAGAACTCTGTCATAATCTTCCAAAGCACGCATATTTACAGCACCCAATTCATCCATTCTGCGCTGTAATCGTTGAATCTTAGCTGTAATCTCATCAATCGACATTTCAACCGGAGTAAGCTCGTTTACATTTACGCCTGCTTCTTTAAGAATGTTAGTTGTTTCTTCCAATTGAGGTTCTAATTCACGGCGACGAGCTTTGAAGGATTCAATTTGTTCTCCGATTTTTTCGATATCAGAAAGTTTTAAATTTCTTTGAGTTTCTAAATCAACCAAATCATTATTAATAGCATCTCTTTGGTCAAGAAGCTCTTTAAGTTTTTCAGTAATTTCTTTAATCTGCTCGTCAAGGACTTCTAATTCTGATTTAAGCCCTTTAATTTCTTCAACAAATTTGGCCTTATCCAGTTCTAATTCTTTATTATTCGCCAAAGAACGTTCAATAGTATCATTGTGGCTTTTGATTGTTGTATTAATGAAGTCTATTCTTTGATGCAAGCCTTCAATTTCGTTGTTTGCATCAGCCATATTCTTTTCATAGCGCTTGATTTCTGCTTCAACTCCGGCAGTTTTTTCTTTTAAATCCTTCAAATCAGCATCATTCATAAGTTTTTCGACTTCAGAAATTTCTGTTTGAAGATTTGTCATTTTTTCAGAAATCTCAATATGTTGCTCTTCAATTTTATCAAGAGTTTTTTCGATATTAGAAATTTCAGGTTCTGTTGTTTTTATAAATTCTTGTTTTTCACTGATATCAGATTCAGTTTTTGCGAAGTTAAACTCTAATCCGGTTAATTCAAGCTTAGCCTTGTTAAATTCCGTAGTAGAAGATGAATATTTACCCCTTACGTCTTCCATTTTAGCTTCCAAGCTTGAACGCTTAGCGATTAATGAAGCCTGTTTTGACTCCATTTCTTTCAAACGAGCTCTAAAGGTATCTATTTCTGAATCTGAGTTTTGAGAGAACTTCAAACCTGTTTTGCGAACGGCACCACCGGTAATTGAGCCTGATTTTTCAAACAAATCACCTGATAAAGTTACCATTCTGTACTTACCGATTAATTTGTTTGCAACGCTTCTATCCTCAACAACTAGAGTTTCACCTACTGCATAATAAAATGCATTTAGGTATTCGTCATCAAAATCAATCAAGTTAATCGCGAAATCAATTACGCCTTTTTCTTTAGGAAGATTTAAGCTTTTTGGGCATTTAACAATCTTATTTAAAGGTACAAATGTTGCACGACCTGCATTTGCAGACTTGAGAAGCTCAATACAAGTAGAAGCAACGTGTTCGTCTTCAACGACAATATGCGCCATTCTCGCACCTACAGCAATTTCCATTGCTGTAGAATATTCTTCATCAACTTGACCTAATTTCATCAAAGGCGCATGAACCCCTCTGATGTTTGCATCTATAATGGTATCAACCGCACGCCCGAGGTTAGCTTCTTCGTTTGCTTGCTTAGTTGCCTCAAGCTGATAAATTTTCTTACGTGCAGCTTGCAGGTCATAGTCCATATCTGTGATTTCGTTTTTAGTTTTATCCAACTCATCTAAAGTATTCTTAAGGATAATTTTGAAATCGTCAAGCTCTTTTCCGAGCTGTTCAATCATCATTTCTTTAGTAGCTTTTGTCTCACTAAAGTTTGCCTTAAACTCTTCTAATTCAACTAATTTACCCTTTGCTTCTTCAAGCTGTTTCTTTTTGGCAGATAATTCAGCTTCAAGAGGAGCTTGTTTTTGAATAAGTTTTGTTTCCTTATCTTGTTCCGCTTCAAGTTCTTTTCTTAAATTATTTCTTTTTTCGATATGTTTTTCAGCTGTTTCATTAAGCCCGGACATATCTTCTAAAATCTTATGCAAAATTTTCTTTTGCTCTTCAATATTAGCTTCAATGCCTTTAATATTTTCTTGAGTCAAAGAAATTTTTAATTCAGCTTCTTTAATTTTTCCTTGTTGAATTTCAATACCATTCTTAGTATTTTCAACAGTTTTCAAATTATCTTGAATTTGCTTATCAGCATAAGTAATAGAAGATTCTTTTCTGGAAATTGCACCCTTTATTTCTTCCGCTTTTTGTTTCAATTCAATCTGATGAGCTTCACCTTTTTCTTTAATAGTAGAAGAAAGTTCTTCGTATTTTTCACGAATAAGCTTAAGACGCTCTTCGAGGTCTTTTGACTTCATTTCTTCTTCTTTTTTCTTTTTAGTGAATTCCAGAATGTTTTCGTGCGCTTTTTCTAAATTTCTTCTTAAATCAAAGAATTTAACCGTGTTAATTTGACTCTCAAGTCCGGTTTTCTCATCTTTAAGTTTCTGATATTTTAAAGCGACTTCTCTTTCTTCATTAAGTTGTTCAAGTCGCGTATTTACTTCATTTAAGATAAGCGTAGAGTTAACAACTCGATTTTCGACTGTCTCTAACTCAGACGTGGCTTGTTCTATACGACGGTCAAAATCAGCAACACCTGCAATCTCGTCAATAATCTTTCTGCGCTCGTTTGCCGTGCAATTCGTAATCGACATAACGTCACCTTGCATCATGACGTTATAACTATTTGGAGTAATATTGTATTTTTCGAGTTTTGCGTGAATATCAGATAGCGTCACGACTTTATCGTCAAGATAATAGACGCTGTTGAAACCTTGAGAAGATTTTCTGATTCTTCTTGCTACGGAGAATTCTTCCGGAGAACCATTTTCGCCGGCTTCTCCAAAGGTTACTTTAACAAACGCTTCATTTCTTTTGTTGTAGGTTGATATTAAATGGAAAAGTTTTTCTGCACGTAAAGTTCTTGAGGTTGAAAGCCCCAATGCAAAAAGAATACTATCGATAATATTACTTTTACCTGAACCGTTTGGACCTGAAATGGTTGTAAAACCTTTTAGCATAGGTATTTCAACTTTGTTCGCAAACGACTTAAAGTTGTCAACTTCGAGTTGCTTAATGTACATTAAATCCCTTCCCCAATTTGGCTTTAAAAAGCCTGTATAAATATATTTACTACTTTATTAGACAACAAAAACACAGGCATGTCAAAGGGGTGTACACTTTTTTTACAATTAGTTATACTCTGCTTTTAAACTCGATGTCGTAGTCCAAAATATCACAAATATCCAAAACTTCGTTATAAGTTAGCGTACCTCGACTTAACTTACAAGAAAAGTTTGATAATGAACTTGATGCTCCAAACTTCTTAGCAAGTTCTGCTACAAGGTCTTTCATTTTGACATCTCGTTCTGCTAATAATATTTTTATTTGCTCTTTAACATTTCTTCTCATAAAAATAATTATACTCTATAGCGAATAACTTGACTAATAAGGAAAATTTTGCTAATATTATTTTGCTAATAAGCAAAATAATTTTTGCTTAAGAAAAATTTGTTTTATAAAAACTTAACAAAAGGAGTTACTATGCATAAAAAAGACTCTGAAAAAATAAACGAAATAAAGAAAAGTATTTCAGATTTTTCATTAGATGCAATTGAATTGACATGCAGTATAAATGATATAAGTGAGGTAATTATTGATTATTGTGCTTATAATTTAAATTCCGTAACCGGTAATATCGGGACTTTGGCAGAGATTATAAAACAAAAGAGCAAAGATTTAATAGACATGATTGATTCAAAAGACATTGAAATATCATGTATTTAGACCTTAGGGTAGACTATAATTTCACCCTACATTGCTAAAATATTAAGAAATATTAAAAGCAATTTTGTCCGTTTTAAAAGGATTTATGGGCTTTACTAAAAAAAAATAGAACTCAACTAGCAAAAAGTTCAAAAAAAATGTTTTATAATACTATAACCTTTTTAGTGTAGTGTCAATGAAAGGAGTAGTATGCGCTTAGAGTCAATCCATGTAAATTATCCTGTCACAAATTATGGACAGACAAATTTTAAAGGTACAGTTGGAACGGAATTAGTGAAAGGATTTTTACCCAAAAGTCCTATAGCCAGAAAAGGGTATGCGGATAGTGTATTAAGACTTAAAGATATGTTAGCCCGTCAAGGGAAAAAAATCTATGTAGATGCTGTGCAAGAAGTTCAAAACTTATCTGCTAAACCGAGCTATGTTCAAGGTAGTCGTGTTATTCTTGAAAGCTCATTACGTGATATCTGTAAAGCTATTATGGGTATAACCGGACTTAGTATGTTAAGTCCATTAGTAGTAAAAGCTGTGAACATGCAAGAGTATAACCATAAGGAAATACTTACAGGGTTTACTAGAGCTGAGACGCTAGACACTTATACATATCAAAATAAAGAAAACATTTTAGAAAGAGAAATCATTCCTGAAATTCTTAAAATTCAAGAAGAAAAAGGGTTGAGTAAAGCTCTCGTTGATTATTATTTTGAAGCGGCAAAGGAAAAAGCTGTTTCTTTTAAAGATCCTGATGACTTCAATTATGAGAAGTTTAGACAAGACTGCGCTAAAGTTATGAAATTTGCCAGAGAAAATAAAGTTGGATATAGTGAAAAAGACAAGCCATTACCTTTTTCTTGGAAAACAATTAAAGAACTTTTAACTCTAAAAGGATTAGATACAAGAGCTAAGGAACGTTCTCATATAGAGAAGGTTAAAAAGGAAGCTGAAGAAAAAGAAGCTCAAAAGAAAGCAGAACAATATATAGAGTCGTTAAACTTGACTCCTGAACAAAAAAGAAGAAGTCTGGAATGCCGTTATAGCTATAACAAAATAAGAATGGCAGAAGAATTTGCAAAAGCTAATACACCTTGGGGTAGATTCAAAAATTTTATCTTGCGAAAACATACAACTTAATAATAACAAGAAGTTGGCTTAAAAGCTAACCTCTTGTTTTATATATATTATAATTTCAGCCAAACAACACCATAAGGTGCGATACGAAGATTCATTGTTCTATTTTTCAGTGAAACATTTACTTTGACATCATCCCCATTTACAAGATTTTTAAAACTCGTAATCTTGTTATCCTCATCATCAAGCACAACGCTCATCGGAACGGTAATCTCCGCTATTAATTTTTCATCTGATAGATTGTTTATTACAAGAATTTTTTCATCTTCATAGCTTCTTATATATGCAAAGTTGCTTGGAGATTTAGTTTTCAACAAAGTGAAATCTCCTCTGGACATTGCAGGCAAACGTTTTCTCAAAGAAATCAGATTTTTGACTTTCTTATAGACTTTGCTATTAAATTCATAATAATCTTTAGATGAGCCGTAGAAAAGCTTAGCAGAAACAGCGCCCCTGTTTATATCACGACTGTCGAAGTAGCTTGTCAGTTTAAATTTAGCGAGTTTGCTTCTTTCAAATCTGGCACGAGCGGACTCTTTTGCATTTTCAAAATTGTTCCTCACACCGACTTCATCACCATAATATATTATTGGTATTCCCGGCATTGAAAGAAGTATCGAAAAAGCCATTTCAATACGGTTAGGATCATTATCCAAGAAATTCGCCATTCTTCCGCTTACACCTAAGCCTTTCCTAAATTCAGCTCCTTTTTTAATAAGAGCATTGTAGACAATTTCTCTTGTTTCTTTATCAACCATTTCTAATGAAAGCTCATCATGAACCCTCAAGAAAACGCCCCAAGTTGAGCTTTG
Organism: uncultured Vampirovibrio sp.; assembly: GCA_964431115.1. GTDB lineage: Bacteria > Cyanobacteriota > Vampirovibrionia > Gastranaerophilales > Gastranaerophilaceae > CAG-196. The sequence goes on along the minus strand of CAYSIO010000052.1, from coordinate 1,931 downwards.
CGGAATCGCCGGAGTGTTTTTATATGCGTTTACAAAATATGATTTATCACCTGTTACCAATGAAGCCCATATTGCAGGCATATATGGAAAATGATACGCAATCTGGAACTCATCGGTTCGTTTTAAAACTTTTTCCTGATTATCAATAATCGTCTTTACTTTTCTGTCTTTACCGAAATACGGCAAAATATCCTCAGGCCACTGACAAGCCTCTGCTTGGATAACGGTTCTTGGTGCTGTCATTTGGACGTAATTGCTAAGCAACCTTATAATTGCGTGTGTTTTTGGCAAGTTTTCTGCGCATGTTCCAACTTCTTTTGAGAGATAAGGAATTGCGTCAAGTCTAAAAATATCTATCCCCAAATTTGTCCAATAATTAATTGTTTCAAGACAGTAATACAAGACTTCCGGATTTTGCCAATTTATATCAAGCTGAAAAGGGTAAAATGTATGATAAAAATAGTAGTTTGCTCCTCCTATATTTACCTCTCTCCAATGATTTTCCGTGATTTCAGGGAAAATCAGCCTGCGTCTTGAAACTCTTCCGTCAGCTTCTTGGTACTCAACGATTGTACCGGCTTGAGAATCAACGTATTTTTTATATTTTGGCATTTCATTTTTAACAATAAAATAGTTAAGCTTGGTCAAATCACCTTTTAAAAGCTCCTGAAACCACTCATGTTGGTCTGAAAAATGGTTTAAGACCAAGTCGGATTTAATTTTAAACCCATATTCTTTAGCTTCTTTAATAAACTCTTTAAATTGTGGAGTTCCGCCCAAATCTTTTCTTATGTTTTGTGGGTTTTTAACATCAAAACCTGCGTCAGACATCGGAGAATCCGCAAAAGGTAGCAGATAAAGTGTTGTCACACCTAAATCTTCAAGGTATTCAAACATTTCAGCTGTGTCTTTGAACTGATTTGCTTTTTCAGGAGTTACAACACCAAATTGGTCGACATAGAACATATAAATAATTTCGTCTTTATACCAATCATCCGCTCTGGATAAGTCTTCTTTCTTAAGTTCTTCAGGACGATTTTTAATAGCTTCTTGAGCAATTTCTAATACTTTTTTTTGAATTTCCGGTGCGTAGTTTTCTCCATATATTTGAATAATTGCATTATTTATTTCGGCTTCTAAATTGGTCTGAAACATTGCTTTTGTTGCTTGAATAGGAGCTGATACAATATTTGTTTGTGCAAATACGGCACTGTTAGAAAAGAGTATCGCTGATATTATTATTGACGATAGTAACTTTTTATTCATATTTCGCTCCTTAGAAGATATTATAGCACCAATAAAAAACGAACGATTCTTTAATAAAACCGTCCGCATTTTGGGTTTGTGTGTATATTTTTGAGTCTATGCCTCAATAAAAAGTCTTCTTCCGACTATATTAGGTTGGTTATTGTAATAACCTGCAAAGTATCCGCCTACAACAGGTCTGTTTTGACCGTATGACACAAACGGATTTTCATTGTTAGAATGTATAAACGGGTTTGTTGAAGCAAAAGGATTTGATGAAGAACTCTTAGTCCCTGCTCTTTTTATTTGACCCGCTTGGAATGTTGGGGTAGGTAATAAAACTCTTGATAATAAATTTACGAATTCTGACATATATTAGTTAAACCTTTCTAAAGGGTTTTTAATGATTTATTTTCTTAAGTCAACATTTTATATGTCGTCATTTTTTTTCAAATCTTTAGTCAATAATAAAAACATCAACTGTTAGTATGATATTTTTTTAATTTAACTTTTTATGTATTTTGTTAAGAGTAATCGGTATTACCCTCTCCTACGGGGAGAATTAGTTTTTTTGTCAAATCAGACTTTTTCTAAGTACTTTCTTTTGTTTCTTTATGCTATCAAAGAAACAAAAAGAAAGTACCAAAGAAAAGAAAGAAAACACGCACTGTTTCCTACGTCTTCGC
>CAYSIO010000051.1:0-7945 GCA_964431115.1 uncultured Vampirovibrio sp. | reverse complement strand
ATGCTATCATTATATATGATATTTTGATTATTAGCAATCATAAGAGAGATTGAAATGGAAATTTGTTTAGAAAAATTAAAAAAAGTAGTTAGAAGTTTGAACGAGGCTAAAATTCTGGTAATAGGAGATTTAGCTTTAGATGAAATGGTCTATGGGGATACTGAACGTATTTCACGAGAAGCTCCCGTTTTAATTTTGCAACATACTCACACAAAGTATATTTTAGGTGGTGCATCTAATGCTGCTCACAATGCTTCAAAGTTAAATAACGGTAAGGTAAGTGTTATAGGTGTTGTTGGTGCTGATTATCAAGCAGAAGACTTAAAAAAAGCATTTGAAGAAGCTAATGTAGATTGTTCATCATTAATTGTTGATAATAAACGAAAAACAATAACAAAAACTCGTATTTCAGGTTCGTGCTCTCATTCTATTACACAACAAATTGTTAGAATCGACAGACAAACAAACGCACCAATTTCAGCTGAAACAGAAGCTAAATTAATCTCTGAAATAGAAAAACAAATGCCTAATTTTGATGCGATTATATTATCTGATTACCATATCGGAACATTATCGGATAAAGTTATAAATGCAGTTGTAAATACTGCTAAGAAATATTCAAAAAAAGTAATTGTTGATGCACAAAAACATCTGGATAAATATAAAGGGGTTGTTTCAATGACTCCAAATTTACCTGACACTCAAAAACATGTTGGTTTTTACTTGAACAATAAAGAAGATTTTGTTAAAGCCGGCAAAATGCTTATTGAACAAACAAATGCAGATAACGTCTTAATTACTTGTGGTGATGAAGGTATGGTAGTTATTGAAAGAGATGGTAAATATACTCATATCCCGGTATTCAATAAATCTGAAGTTTTTGATGTAACCGGCGCCGGAGATACCGTTACTGCGACTTATTCTTTAGCATTAGCAGCAGGGGCAGAACCTGTTTATGCAGCCATAATTGGTAATATTGCAGCCGGTATAGTTGTAAAACAGTTCGGATGCGCAACAACAACTATTTCTGAAATCTTGGATGCAGTTCCATCGGTAATTAATGTCAATATATAGGTAGTGAGGTTAATATGCGTAAAATTAGTATAGTAGATTTAATAATATTAATTGGTGTTTTTATTGCTTTAACTGTAGGTGTTTGTACTCTGAAACATTTCAGACAAACTGCCGATAAACAAATTGAAGCAACCTCTCCGATTATTTTTCAAGTTTTTTTACGTGGTGTAACTGTAACCGGAAATGAATTCCCCATAAAACAGGATGAAAAAACATTTATTACAATAAGAAATGTCCCTTATACAGAATTAGAGGTTATTGGCGTAACTTCTCAGCCAAGAAAAACTTTCTCTCCGAATTCTAAAAACGTATTGGTGCCGGATCCTGCACAACCTGCAGTTTTTGATGCGGTAGTTACAATAACGGATATTGCAAAGATTACTAAAGACGGAGCGGTCGTTGGTGGCAACAAAATAAAAATGGGATTACCCGTAACCTTAGAAGGTGAAAAATATAAATTTAACGGAACAATATCTGATGTAAGAGTTTCTTCTGAACTAAAAATAGAAGATGCCGGCGAAGCTGTTAATGTAGGTTAGAAACATTTTTTTTAGGGGTAAAGTCTTGTTTTTTAATTCAATACTTGCAATGTCACAAAAACTCTTTGCACCGTTTTATCAAAAAAGCGTTGTGCTAAAAAACTTGGATTGGTTAATATTTATAAATATTATTTCATTAATTTGGCTATCAGCATTTGCTTCGTCTGATAATATTGGGTATCTAGCCTTTGGCGCAATATTCTTGACAATAATTAAAATATTGGTCAAACCAAGTGAACGTTTTGTTTTATCACTCGGTGATAAATTTTTACTCACTTATTTTATGCTTGTATTAATAAGCGTTGCAGGTTCAAGCCTTTTATTATTAAGTATCAAAGGTTTTAGCAAGACTTTAATATATCTGGGGTTTTATATTAGTTTTATACATTACTTAAAAGATAATAGAGATAAATTAAAGTATATTCTTCTATCTATAGCCTCTGTAGTATTTTGGGAATCATTAATAGCATTTAAACAAAATTTATTATCTGTTTCTGAAATATCGGGTTGGCAAGATATGAGCAGATTGAATCCTGAAGAAGTTATGACAAGAGTTTACGGTTCATTGAAACCGTATAATCCAAATCTTTTTGGCGGATACATGTTGGCAACTCTACCTTCTATGTTAATATTGATTTTTTTACCGTTAAAAAATAAGCATTATAAAACAGCTTCTGTAGGCTTAATATTTTTCTTTTTAGCGATGATAGCACTTTTAATGACCGGTTGTCGCGGAGCTTATATTGGCTTATTTGTTGAAATTATATTAATATCACTTCTTACTTATCGTTTTTTAAAGCCTATTTACAAAAAAATCTTTTTGTTTGTTTCTACGATAGTATCATCTTTAGCTATACTGGCTTTGATATCGATTACATCCATAAGAGCAAGAATATTTTCTATATTTGCAATGCGTAGCGATAGTTCTAATTCCTTTAGATTTAATGTTTATAATTCATGTATAGAAATGTTTAAAGACAATTGGCTTCTTGGCATAGGTGTCGGGAATCAAAATTTTAGAGAAATTTACGGATTATATATGAAAACCGGCTTTGATGCTCTAAGCGCTTACAACATATACTTAGAAACAGCTGTTGAAAGCGGTATTTTTGCACTTATAATGTTTTTAAGTTTTATTATTTATAACATTACTGTTGCTTGTCGATATATTATAAAAAGAAAAAATGCTAATTCTATATACCTTGCAATAGCAGTTATTTCGTTGGCAGGAATGCTTTTTCACGGGCTTGTAGATACTGTATTTTTTAGACCGCAAATACAAATTATATTTTGGATTATGATCGGTATTATAAAAGTTATAACTTTTCCAAGGAGTGTCTATGTTTCAAAAAGAAATTGAAAATTTAAGAAATGAAATTAATAAGCATAACTACAACTATTACGTGTTAGATAATCCCACGATTAGTGATTATGAATATGATGCACTTTTCACACGCTTAAAAGAATTAGAGACTTTACATCCTGATTTAGTTTCACCGGATAGCCCAACACAAAGAGTTGGGGGAATAAGTACAGGGTTTGAGGAATATAAACACAAATATAGACTATATAGTTTGGATAACACTTATAATGAAGAAGAATTGCGCAAATGGTATGAAAGAGTTCAAAAAGAATGTCCTAATAAAGTCGAGTTAGTTTGTGAATTAAAAATTGACGGATTAGCAATTGCTTTAACCTACCAAAATGGAGTATTTACGACAGGCGTAACTCGCGGGGACGGAGTTATTGGTGAAAATATTACTCAGAATTTAAAAACAATAAAAGCTATACCGCTTAAATTATTCAAGAATGCAGATTTAGAAGTACGCGGTGAAATTTATATGCCAAAATCTTCTTTTGAAAAACTGAACGAAGAAAGTAAAATTAACGGTGATAAAATTTTTGCAAACCCAAGAAATGCAGCTGCCGGTTCATTAAGGCAACTCGACAGTTCAATTACGGCAAAGCGTGATTTGTCAATGTTTACTTATACTGCAATAATTGAAAATGGTGATTTTTCACCTAAAACACACTGGGATAGTATTCAATATATAAAAGAATTAGGTTTTAAAACAAATCCAAATATAAGATTAGTTGATGATATTGAAGGTGCCATACAATTTTGCAAGGATTGGGAAACTAAGCGTTTTGAACTTGATTATGCAACAGACGGTGTTGTTATAAAAGTTAATCGTCTTGATTATCAAAACGAATTAGGCTTTACTTCAAGAGCGCCTAAATGGGCAACAGCATTTAAATTTCCTCCTGAAGAAATCACAACAACTCTTCTTGATATTGAATTAGGTGTAGGCAAAACCGGTGCTGTTACTCCGGTTGCAGTTCTTGAGCCTGTAAATCTTGCAGGAAGTGTTGTTTCAAGAGCAAGCTTGCATAACTTTGATGAAATAAAAAGATTGGACGTGAGGATTGGTGATAAGGTTCTAATAAAAAAAGCAGCAGAAATTATTCCGAAAGTTATTAAGGTTGTCGATTCCGAATCGCATGACAATCTTCCGGTTTTTATACCTCCAACATTATGTCCTGAATGTTGCGGCAAATTAGTAACAAGAGAAGGTGAAGTAAACTTATTCTGCGAAAATCAAAAATGTCCTTCTGTTATGAAAGCCAGATTAGAATATTGGGTTTCAAAAGAAGCTATGGATATTGATTTTATTGGACCTTCTGTTATTTCACAATTATATGACTTAGGACTTGTGAAATCCGTCGTCGATTTGTATAAACTTCATTATGAAGACTTTTTTAAACTGGAAGCAGTAAAAGAAAAATCCGCTTCTAATATGTATAACTCAATTCAAGCAAGCAAATTAAAACCACTTTCAAGATTCGTAACAGCGCTTTCAATAAGACATGTAGGAAAAGAAACTGCGGAACTGCTTGTCAACGAATTCCCTACAATTGAGGAATTAAAAAATGCAAGCGTTGAAGAATTATCAAAAATAGAAGGAATTGGAGAAAAAATTGCTCTTAGTGTTAATGAATTCTTTAATAATGAGGAGAATTTACATATGTTAGAAGAATTTTTAGCACTAGGTTTTGTTTTTGAGACAAACCTGCAAAATAAAACAGATGAACTGGCAGGTAAAACCTTTGTCCTAACAGGAACTCTTACAAGCATGACAAGAGACGAAGCTGGTGATAAAATAAAAATGCGAGGCGGAAAAACTTCTTCTTCAGTATCAAAAAACACTTCTTATGTAATAGCAGGTGCAAATCCCGGTTCAAAATTAGACAAAGCCGAAAAATTAGGTGTTATAATATTAACAGAAGAAGATTTCCTTAAATTAATAGGTGAGGTGGGGTAAATATAATATATGAAAAAGAACATTAGTGTAATACAAATAAAAGGTATAAAAGGTATTATTATTGCTTGTGTAGTTGTAACTTGTCTGGCAGCAGGGTTTATAGTTTTTCCTGGTTGGGTCGGAATGCAACTATGGAATTACATGGCTTCTTTTTATGAGAATTTACCTGTAATCGGACTTTTTCAAGGTATTCTTTTATGGGGTATTATTATTGCATCTTACTTTACTTTTAGAAAAGAAAAGGTTGTTGTTTGTATGAAAACTCCTCAAGGGCTTTCTGATGAAGAGCTAAAAGCTGTATTTGCTGATATGAAAAAACATGCTCAGGAAGACCCAATCTTGCAAGCTATGATGAAAGCTCGTGAAGCAGAGTTGAAATATAAATCGCAACAAGATTTGGAAAACACGGAAAAAGAACAACCGGTGACAACAGATAGTTCAAATTCTTAAACTATCCTCTGGTATTTGTATTTTCAAAAATCATTCTACTTTGGCTTAAAGCAAGCATCTTAAGAGAACAATTTCCGTTTTTACGATCTAAAACCCCAATAGAACACAGCCTAGCTGAGACAAATTCGTTTAAATCATCAGGAGCTACGAAAAGTGGGCATTCAGAGTTACATTCTCTTCCGGAAGTAAAAGGACAAGTTTTAGTCATTATTTTAACTCCTCTAATGCAAGGATAAGTTGTTCGTCATTAGGCGCTTTTCCATGCCATCCGGCTTGATTTTCCATAAATGAAACCCCCTTACCTTTAGTAGTATTCGCCACAATAGCAAAAGGACCGATCGACACCTTTGCTTTTTCTACGGCTTCATATATTTCACAATAATCGTGCCCGTTAATTTCTGTCACATTCCAATTAAAGCTTTTGATTTTCGAAGCAACATCGCCAAGTGACATAACATCTTCAGTGCAACCATCTATTTGAAGTTTATTGCGATCAATGATTACAATAAGATTATCCAAATTTCTATGCGCTGCTTGCATAAATGCTTCCCAACATGAGCCTTCTTGCAATTCTCCGTCGCCAAGATATACCACTACTTTTGCGGGGTTTTTGTCTAATTTTAAACCCATTGCAATACCGCATCCTAAAGACAGGCCTTGACCAAGAGAACCGGTAGAAGCTTCTATTCCCGGGATATATCCTTTTGAAGGGTGACCCTGAAGTTTTGTACCGATTTTTCTAAATGAAGAGAGCTCTTTTTCATCAATAATTCCCTTTTCTGCTAAAATAGCATACAGTAACGGAGAAGCATGACCTTTAGAAAGTATAAATCGATCTCTGTTATCAAATTCAGGTGATTTATCCCAGTCTTTCGGAATGTTTAAACATTTTTGATAGAGTACAGTTAAAATATCAACACCGGACAAAGAGCCTCCCGGATGTCCTGATTTTGCTGCATGAACCATTTTAACAATATTCCTTCTGACATTAAGTGCAGATTGCTTAAATTTTAAAATTTCTTCGTTTGATAACATATATAACTCCTATTTAGAAAATTTATAATTAAAAGCTTTAATAATAAACATTGGTAGCGTTGGGAATATTCTCTTTAATCTTGAAGGTTGCGTTATAGTTCTGTAGAGCCACTCTATTCCCAGTAATTGAAATACCTTTGGGGCTCTTTTTACGTTACCCGACCAAACATCAAGACTACCACCTATTCCAACCATCAATGACGGTTTTAAGACCTTTTTAGCATTATAGATGAAATTTTCTTGCTTTGGTGATCCCATAGCTACTAATACTAATTTGGGAGATTTTGTATTAATTTCTCTATATATTTCCTCATCATTATTAAAATAACCATTGTGATAATACACAACATTCAGACCATTTATTTCTTTTTGCAAATTTTCAATAGCCTTTGTTATAACCTCTTCTTTAGCACCGATAATTGCAACAGGAATATTATTAATTGCAGATTCTTGAAGAAGCTTTTTAGCAAAGTCAATTCCCGGAATCCTATCGACATTCGCTCCGTTAATTTTTAAAGCAATTTTCACCCCAATCCCGTCAGGAATAACAATTTCAGCTTCTTTTATAATATTCGTAAAGTCTTGGTTTTTTGATGCATATTCAAACATTTCAGGATTAATTGTAACAACTTGAGCAACAGAAGCTCCGTCTAATAATACTTTTGCTTTTGCTATTGCTTCATCAAAGCTAAAATTATCAATTTTTAATCCGAATAACTCTACACTCATATTTACATTATACTTGAAAAAATGAAAATTGTAGTCTAAAATATTTCTGTTAGATGATATGAAAGGAGTTTTATATGAAAAAGATTTTATCATTATTAACCGTTGTTGCATTTACGGCGACTTTGGCTGTTTCTGCTGCAGAAACAAATAGCGTTAGCTCATTCTTTGATAAATTAAACCAAAAAGAACAAGAAATTAATCAAAAAATTGATGCTCAACAAAAAGCTCGAGCTGAACAAAAAGCTACTGTAGAGAAGAAACAAGCAGAACAAAAGAAAGCAATTGAGGCTAAGCAAGCTGAGCTAAAAAAACAACAAGAAGCTAACAAAAAAGCTCTGGAACAAGCAAAAAAAGATGCAGAAGCTAGAGCAGCAGAAAGAAATAAAGCAATCGAAGCAGAAAAAAATTATTGGAAAGGTCTTTTAGACAAATAATATTCTTAATAAATATCCGAAAGAAGACATTGCTATTAAAGCATTGTCTTCTTTTTTTGTAAAAAAACTTAATAATTTTATAAAACTAAAACCTGCAAATAGATTGATTCAGAGCGATTTTTGTTAATTTATGTAACAATTTTTGCAAAATATGTTATTAAAATTTAGAATGAGGAATATATAAAATAGGAAGAAATATACGGTATCGTTTGAATAAGGATTAGTAATGCGGAGCTCATTACCCCTAAAAAATCGGATATGTTTTTCAGGCGCAGAAGTGCGTCTTGATTGCCTTGCGCCCGTAGTGGGGGGGGGGGTAAAACTCACTATTGATGGGTGTTTCAGCCAACTTTTAGAGAAA
>CAYSIO010000050.1:0-7984 GCA_964431115.1 uncultured Vampirovibrio sp. | reverse complement strand
CTTAGAAAATATTTTTTTTTGCCTTCTAGCACAGACTTTTTCCGCAGGCTCTAATTGTAACAATTTCTTAATATTTGCTATCAAAAATAGCAAATATTTTTTTGTCGAATTTTTTATATAGATATAAAGCTCTCTCTTCTTATTTAAACGGACAGGCCTTGGTTACAATACTCAAGGTCTTTTTTTTACAGCGTAGCTCGGAGTGAAGTCTGAATTTGCGTTTGCGAAGGCAAATGCAAACTGAGGACTGAACTTAACGTCAGCGCCGTTGTTTCGGAGCGTATGCGTAGAAACGACGCAATCTTTGATTGCACAGGCGCCATTAAGCGTAGGCTGTAGAGAGCGAAGCGAGCGGAACGCCGAAGTAGCACGGAGCAAAATGAACGAAAAATTTGCGCAGCAAATTGAAGTGAATGCTTGCGTAGTGTGGAGCAATAATCCGACACTAATAGTGTACTGAGGACTGAACTTAACGTCAGCGCCGTTGCGGTATTATTTTTTAAAATGAACATTTTAAAAATTTTTTCGTTATACTGATATAAGAGGTACAAAAAATGGATAATAAATGTTCAAAATACGAAGGCTTATTTATCTTTTCTGATGAAGAAACTTTCCAAAAACATTTAGAAGAATGTTCTGATTGTCGTGCTGAACATGAAAAAATGCAGAGAGTTTCTGAGTTAGTTGCTGAAACAAAATTCTATTATAGAAATAAAGCTAAAAGGATGAGAAAAATAAAGGCAGTGTGTTGTGCTATTTGTCTAATATTTTGTAGTGCGACACTAGGTATTGTTTCAGGTGATAGCGATCTTGCGGATGCTTTGATGTATGGAGATACGTTAAGCGCTGAGGATTTGGGATTTCCTGTTGATTCATACGGATTATTGATGGTGGATTAATGAATTTTAACGAGTTGGTTAAAGCTAACAAACAAAATGTCAAAAATATAATAAGACTTATTACCAAGCAAGATAACGAGGACTTGGAACAAGAAGTCTATATTAAAGCTTGGAAAAATGCTGATAAATATGAAGAAAGAGGAACTTTTAAAAGTTGGATTAGTACGGTTGCTAAAAATGTTTCTAAAGATTATTTGAAATCAGCGAGTTTTAGAAATTCTAATAACACTACAAGTGATGAATTAGCATTAGCCACTATTAAGGATTCTAAGCAATCTCCGGAAGCAAAATCTTTGGCTTCTGAAAGGCAAACAAGGATTATAGAAGCGATTGAAAGCTTAAAACCAAAATTAAAAGAAACAATTTTATTGTGTGAAATTTATGGTTATACTTACGAAGAAGCTGCAAAGAAGCTTCACTGTCCGTTAGGTACAATCAAATCAAGAATATATAACGCAAAAAAAGAATTGGCAGAAAAATTAGAAGATTTATTATAAGAGAGGTATATATGAAAAAAATATTAATTACAGCTTTAGCAATTTTTATTTCATTAACGGCGGTCAACGCAGCTGAAGATGTAAAAATTATTTCGCAGGATTCTCAGCAAAAAATAAATATGAAATTACAAAGAGAAAAAGCTTTTGAAAAAAGATTAGGTTTAACAGAAGACCAAAAGATTAAAGCGCGTGAAATAAGAGCTAAAGGACACGAAAAATTAAAACCGGTAATTGATGAGATTATTTCTAAAAAACAAGAAGCAAAAATGATAAAGATGTCCAGAATTGCTGTTCAGGTACAAGAAGAAAGACTTGCAGAAATTGATGCACAGCTCAAAGTTTTAGAAAAAAAAGCGCATGATATAAGAAAAGAAAACATGAAAGAGTTTGAATCTATTTTGACAAAAGCTCAGAAAAGAACGCTTAAAGAAATGAAAAAAGAAGGAAGAAAAAAATATCATGCGGCTCATCCCTGTTCGAAACAAATTATGACAGTACCGTTGCATAAAAAATAACAAAAAAAGAGGAAATTTTAATAATTCCTCTTTTTTTTGTTATTAAATGCTATTTTTAGTCTAAGTTTTCAAGAGCCATAGCAGCATTCCTTGCAACATAAGGATTTCTATCGTCCGCAGCTAATTCAAGAACTGCTGTTAATTCTTCTTTATATTCCGGTCTGTTAATATATCTAAGCGCATCAATAGCTGCTATTTTTACACCTGAATTAGTATTGTATCTAAGAGAATCAACAATCTCTGATACTCCCGGCAAATCTGTCAAAGGAACAATATTTCCTGTTTGTTTATGAACTTCATCTGTATAGACTTTTGATAAGATTGCCATTGTGTAAAGAGCATATTCTTTATTTCTTTCAGCTTGTTCTAATGTCGATAAATCAGAAGCTTCAGCTAATTCTTGTTCGCTGATTTTATATGGTAATTCGATTTTTGAAGCATCTTTTTTTTCTGCAAGTGCTTGTTCCTTGATAATTTCGTTTACAATGATTTGTTTTCTGATTTCGATTTGTTTTTCACTAGGCGGTGTAAGATTTGAAGTGTCTTTTTTAACAATGTTGATTAATTCAGAAAAGATTTCTGTAACGATGAACGGAACTGCTTTTGCAGAATCTTCCATTGATACTCTGGCAATTTCTTCCATTTGTTTGGCTTGTATATCAAAATCTTTATCACTCAAATTTGCTACTATTTTCTGAATATCAACTTCCGGTTTTATTTCATTAGGAGGGATAATTTCCATAGTAGGCTTGCTTTCATTTGCTCTAAAATTAATTCCGTTAAAACTTACTTCAGAAGGAGCTTTTTGTTCCTCAGTCGTTGTAACATTAGGCTCAGGAATTTTTACAAATTCTTCTACAATAACAACTTGAGCTTCCGGAGCACTTACCGGTTTATTTTCTTTAATAGTTTTAGCGCTTTCTTTATCTACGTCAACTTCTGCATTGATAAGAGTTCTGTTATTAATGAAATTTGTAGTTTGATATGTAACAGGAAGTTGCGGTAGATTTACAGGGTGAAAACCTGCCATATCAGCGCATATTGGGCAAGTAGCGTCAGGATAATCATATATGCGGTGTTGATGTTTATCAGCATTTACTGAAGGTCTGTTTACTTCTATTGATACTGCGTTGTAAATCCCATTATCTTCAGAAGAGCTTTTATGACCTTCCGGAATGTTTGTTTGAGGGTCATTAACCTGAATTTTAACTGCGTTATATGTTGCACCTTTAGCGTTAAGGGCTCTGTTTGGTTCTATTGCAGGAATATGTGTCATACTATATATTTCCTTTCAAAACTAATACTGATACACTCACTTAAAAACTATGAAGATAAAAAATTGCTTTTTTATAAGACAATTTTTACAAATATTAACATGAAAAAATTTTTTAAGCTAGATTAATAACGTCTAAATCTTTAAATTTAAAAATTTGTTTGGTATTGCCCTTGATTTTTTCTTCGGCTAATAATGTGCCGATAATAGCTTCCAATTGAGCTACAGGCATCATATTTGTAGGCAATTCGTTAAAATTATATTCGTTTCTTAATGTGGATTGCAAAAATTTACAATCAGCTGATGAACGTTCTTTGAAGTTTGAATACAGATTGAATTTTTGTCTGGTTAAATAAACTTCAAAACGATATATTTCAGCTCCGTTTTCGCAAAGTTGATTAAACAAATCTGAACCGCGAGTAGAGAAACGTTGCATCCAGTTATCAGTATTAGGAAAATTTCCAAGAGTATGTATCATTTGATAAGGTTTAGATAGTACTCTCCATTTCCCTTCAAGCATGGTATTATCCCAAGGCAATGAAATACAAATAACGGAATTTTTTAATGAAGGATAATTCTCGAAAAATAAACCTATATCGTTCATTGAAAAAAGTTTATCTACATATATTAATTTTCCGGAAGCAAGCTCTCTTACTGCAACTCCGCTTTCTGCAGAAGATGTTGGTCCGAGCGATAAACCGACAGTATGAGTTATCATAGACCAAAGTCCTCATCTTCCGGTATATTGGTATTTAATTTTATTATACGTTTTTCGATTTCAGGCATATTATCATCATTTTTACTTTCATTTTCGATGTTTACGTATAGTTCCATATTTCTTCTTGAAAGTTTTTCACTTTTTTGTTTTTTAATACGTTCTTTATTATCGTTTAACAATTTTCTGGCAGCAGCAGAAATAGAATCACCTTCTACTTTTTTAATAATTTCGGATCTTTGTCTTTGGATTTCGTCTTGTTGAGCTTTTGTAAGATTTAATGTGAAATCGTTCTTTGTTCCGAATTGGTTTTTATATTTATTTTTGAGTATTAAAATTTCAACACGTCTATTTGCCGGATCTTTAGGAGAAATAGCGTTTTCCACCGGTCTGGTATCAGCATAACCTACTGCAGAAAATAATGAAGGTGAGAATTTAAATCTGTCAATTAAGTATCTTACAACAGAACAAGCTCTCGCTCCTGAAAGCTCCCAGTTAGATGGGAATTGAGAACTCTTCATTACGTTGCTGTCAGTGTGTCCTTCAATAATCATATGGTGAAGCACGAATTTCTTACAAATAAGAACTCCGACTTTATCTAAAAGCTTACGAGCATCAGGAGCTAAATAAGCTGATGCAGGTGCAAAAAGATATTTATCATCAAAAGTGAGCAATAGTCCTTTTTCTGTTATTTTTGAAGAAATGCCGTCGAGTTCTCCCATTTCAGTCAGTTCTTTTATCTCTTCCGCAATTTCTTTGAAAGAATCTTCTTCGTATTTTGGGCTTATGTATTCAACCATTAGAGAAGGTATAAAAGAATTAGCTTGTTGTTGATCAAAAACGGAATTACTTCCGCTTAGGACAGCTTCTTGTCCGTCGAATAACGAATTTTGGCTAAAAGCATATTTAAGAGAATCTTCTAATTTAGCGAAGTCTGTAGCATCTACTTGTGCTAAAGCATAAAGTACAACAAATGTTGCGAACAAGAGTGTAATGAAGTCCGCATAGGATACGAGCCATCTTTCTAAATTTTCGTGTTCCGGATGTTTATGTTTTTTAGCCATTATTCTTTAGTTTCCGCTTTATTATCTTCTAAAATAAACGAACGAAGCTTTCTTTCAATTAATACGGGGCTTTCACCGGCCTGAATAGAAAGAACTCCTTCGAGAATCATATTTTTATATAAAAATACGTTTTGATATATAAATTTAATACGAGTACTAAGTGGAATCATAAGTAAGTTTGCAGCGAACAAACCGTAAATTGTTGCTACGAATGCAACCGCGATGCCGGCACCAAGCTTTGAAGGGTCAGAGAGGTTTTGCATAACCTGAATCAAGCCCATTACCGCACCGATAATACCGAGTGTAGGAGAATAACCACCAAAAGATTCAAAAACTTTAGCCGCATTGTTTACGTACTGTTCTTGTTGCTCGATCTGATTTTCCATCATCTCTCTTACAAGAGTCGGATCGGTACCGTCTGCAACTGCTCCGAGTCCAAGAGTTAAAAGTGCATCAGAAGCATTGTTTGCTTCTTTTTCAAGTGCAATAATACCTTCTTTTCTCGCTTTTGTAGCAAAACCGCCGATTTCGGTAATTAAAGCGTTGAAATCTGATTTTGGTGGGAAAAATACATCTTTAAGTATTAATATTGCAGCTTTTAATGTTGCAGGAGGGAAACTTAAAATAACAGCACCCATAGTACCACCGATTACGATAAAGAAAGCCGTAATCTGTAGTAATTGTCCTATATTACCACCTTCCATTGCCTGTCCTATAAGAATCATTGTGATACCGAAGAACACGCCTATGACTGCAAATATATCCATAACTATCTCCAATTTTATACTATTCTGATTCTATTAAACTATATTTTAATAAGTTTGGAATCCTTTAAATATAGTATCTATGGATATAAAAAGCTCTTTTATATTATATTCCGTTAAAATTTCCTGCTAAAGTTTGTAGTGCAAGCTTTTCTGCTCTGTCAGCTCTTTTTAAAGCTCCATCCAGACCTGAGTTATCAAAACTTTTGTTTATGTTTGCAGCCATTTGAGACGGAATATACTTATTAGCCTCAGTTTTTGATTTATTAGTTTCAATTACATTTTCTGACGACGGTATATAAGTATAGTTATCTGTCTTTCTTGTAACAGTTTCTTTAACTGGATTTTTTTGACTTGTAATGTAATTATTTTTCTGTGAATCTTGAGGAACAATATTTTCAGTGCTTGAAGCTTTAATAGCTTTTGTGTCTGTTGCATCTGTTGCTGATGGAGTTATTTCAGTTTTATTTAACGGCATAACCGGTGCTTTTTCTATAGGTTCATTAGCAATAATTTCTTCATTTTTTTGTCTTTGCAAGTCTAGAAGGCGAGCTTGTAAATCTTCTTTTGTATATGCTTTTTGTTCTTTCTTTCTGTCGATTCGTTCTTCTTCTTTGAATCTATCATAGTGATTTCCAAAAAGACCTTTAAGCCCTTTATTGATAATCGTATCTAAAACGCCCATTGAAATTCCACCCCAAATAGCGAATCTCATTGGGATTCCGCCTAAGTTTCTAAAGAAGCTTGGAATTTTTCTTATGATATTCATAAATGTATTAGAACCTTTATAAACTGCGATGTTTTCCAAATCCATAGTTAGGAAACTGCCTAATTTTTTGCAGATTTTAGTTAATAGGTTTTGACCTTTATTAACTTTGAGTTTATTTAGATTGATTTTTAATTCTTGAAGTCTTTTTCTATATGCAGCATAATTTGCAAAGGAACCGTCAGCAACTTCTTTATTAAAGGTTTTGATTAAATTTCGATATTCAGCAACTTTTTCAGGGCTCATTCCTGCGTATTGAGCTCCGCCCAAGTGATGCATTATTTTTAGCGCAAGTGGGAATGTGAATACCCAACTCATTGAGTGAACAAGTCCGTGTGCAGCAGTTCCTACTTTTTCTTTCTTATCTGCCTTTTTAACGTCTATTATTGAATCAACTAGGAACGGAGTTACAAAGAATAGGACAGTAGCTTTGCTTCCGCCGAAAGTGAAGCCTCTGTGACATTTTTGTAATAGTGTTGAAAACATTCTGCCAAGTCTGCTTGTTTTTCCTTTATCCATGCTGACAAGTCTGTTTGCAACTTCGTCAACACTAACTTTTCTTTTGAAAATTTGAAGCGGACCGAGCCAGCTCTTATAGCCTTCAGAAACAGAAATGCCTCTTGCTTTATCACAAGCTTCTCTTATGATTTTGATATCATCATTTGACACTTGCCCTTTAGCAAGTTTTTCAAAATAAGTTTTTAAATCCATGCCGACTTTTTCGGCGGTAAGTCCTAATTTCTTTAGAGTTTCATTTTTTACTACTTCGGTTGCGTTTCCGTTATTAATAATATTTCTTATGGCATCGTCTTTGAATCCTAAATTTTTGAGTTGAAGTGCGTTTGATTTGACTTCGTCTGCAATTTTTGCATCACCAAAGAATTTTTTGAAGAATTCTTTTTCTTTTTTTCCGATATTTAATTTATTAAGTTCAACGCTTCCGCTTTCTGTAAGCTTAAGTTCTTTTGTTATGTCGGTAAAATCACGAACAACTCTTTGTTCCATGCTTAAAAGCTCATCTTTTACCATTGTCCATTCAGGTTTGGAAGGAGTATTTTTTATTGCCTGAATAACATCGCTGTTTTTAAAAATTTTTGCAACGCCGTTTTTTACTGAACGACCCCAACCCATAATAGTTTGCATAGGTTTTGATTTTACGAAACCGGAATTTGAGATTTTATCTCCAAGATTTGCCGCTCTTCCGACTAAGCTCTTATTATATTCACCACCGCAAGCTTCTGCGAATTTATCTACACCATAAGACATTGCTCCACAAGTTCCCAACATTAGAAACGGATATGCCAACCAAGGATATACAAGGTTCATAATGTCCCATTTCTTTAGTGTTTCTTTGAAGTTTTGTTTGTTATTATTTTTAGGCGTATTATACAAGTCAGGTAGCTGAACATCAGGAATAGGCAGTTTTACTTCAGGTGAAGATTGAACTCCCATTTGCTCATATGGTAAAGCTGTTCTAAAAGCTATATTATT
>CAYSIO010000049.1:0-8007 GCA_964431115.1 uncultured Vampirovibrio sp. | reverse complement strand
GTAATCGTCGATTTCTATGACCAATTGAAATCAAGAACAAAAGGCTACGCAAGTTTGGATTATGAGTTTGAAGATTATAAACGTTCAAAACTGGTTAAACTTGATGTTATGCTTGCAGGAGAAGTTGTAGACGCGCTTTCTGTAATTTGCCACGAGGATAACGCTTATTATATCGGTCAAAAACTGACAGAAAAATTAAAAACTATTATTCCAAGACAGATGTTTGAAGTTCCAATTCAAGCTGCAATTGGCGGAAGAGTAATTGCCAGAACAAATATCAAAGCTCTTAGAAAGAGCGTTTTGGATAAATGCTATGGCGGTGATATTTCTCGTAAACGTAAGCTTCTTGAAAAGCAGAAAAAAGGTAAAAAACGTATGAAGGCGGTAGGACGTGTTGAGGTTCCACAAGAAGCATTCATGGCGGTATTAAGCTTGGAAGAAGAATAAATTAAAACGGGGCATCAAAATAATGCCCCGTTTTTTATGTCTTTATATCATTATTCGTTTAATGCTTTATCTAATTTTTCAATAATAGTTGGTGTCATACCAAATAAATATTTCCAATTACCCATATTTTCCACATTTTCAGCAGCATTATGTATATTTTCCTTAAATTGTTCTCTATTCGCATCATGCACATTCTTATAAGTTGTTTTAACATCATTCCAAGCCTCTTTAACGGTTTTTCCTTCTGCTAATGATTTTGCTAAGATAAAAACCGGAACAGCTGTACTTGTGCCGCCGAGAGTTACCGCCACTCTTGTACCAATTGATGGTGTTTGATTCTCACTTACTGCTTTTACTTCTGTTGTCATAATCTTTCTCCTTGTTCTTCGTGTAATAATTTTTATCTTCGTGCAACATAACTAGTATTGTGTGTACCAAGCATATACCTCTAAAACTCTCTATTTAAAAGGTTTTGAATGGAAAATTGAAAATGGAAAATTATTTTAATTTTTTTTATCTCTCCTAAGGAGAGAAAAGAATTTCTTAATGAGTTGAAAACGAATTTAGAAATTCAAGAGAGGGTTTGAAAATTCAACCCTCACCCGCGTCTGTAATTCGCTTCTATCATACATTTTCACCCTCTCCCTATAGAGAAGAAAAAGCGTAGATTGTTACAAAATCTTAATAATTTAAAATAAAAAAAGCAATTTTTTCTGACCAAAATACTTTACTAATATATGCAACACAATACTAGTTGTGTTGCGTTGCGTTTAAAAAAGCATAAAAAGAGGTCAAACATTGTATTTGACCTCTTTTTAACATCAAAATTAGTTCTATATAATTTCATTAGTTATTATTATTTTCTGATATAAAGGGGATTGTAACAACATATTTATCTCCTTTTTTCTCACGACTGATTTTATTTACATCAATTTTTTCATCCAGATAATATGTTTGAGTAAAGTTAATTATTTTTTCTGTTCCGCGTATTTTTTTGTCCATTTGACCGCTTATAGTTAGCTCATCTCCCTGAACATCAACATTAACAGCTTTTTCATCACCGTCAAGAGGTAATAAATCAACAATTACTTTGTATTCGCTTGGTTCTTTTACTAAATTAACTAACATTGGTCGCATTTTAGGAACAAAAGGGTTTTCCATATCTTTTTCTACAAAACGTTCAATATTACGTTCTT
Organism: uncultured Vampirovibrio sp.; assembly: GCA_964431115.1. GTDB lineage: Bacteria > Cyanobacteriota > Vampirovibrionia > Gastranaerophilales > Gastranaerophilaceae > CAG-196. Next base: position 6,364 of record CAYSIO010000049.1, on the reverse strand, counting down.
GTTTTTGGATAGTTTTTTCAATACGTTTTGCTTGATAAACAGGGTCTGTTATTCTATGAACCATAATTTCCATAACAATATAAAAAGCCAGAAAAGCTATTATAAATGTCATAAGAGCAATTGCTCCGAATTTTAACCAACGATGTTTTGTAGTCTCTTCATTCATCATAAAAATATCTCCTTTCAACTCTCAAATATTAAAGCTGAATTGATTACTCCAGACAATATCCACCTGAGTAGTATTATAGGGTAATAAAAAAGACCTCTCTTAAGAAAGGTCTTTAAATATATACCAATTCTTTTAATTAACCTGATAAGAAAGAACTGTAATTTTGTTGCATTTGTGAAATCACAAGTTCCATATTAGCAAATTTATTTTCTAATTGAGTTCTATATGTATCAATTTTCTTATTTTGTTTTGTAATTTTTTCTTCCATTTTTGTAATATCAGAATCTAAAGTTCCTTGTTTAACATCAAAGAAACCGACAGAAGCTTTTAATGACATTTCAACCGTGTTTTCCATCATGCTTAAAACACCGTTCTCGTCAGCTAAAATTGCTTCAACAGAAGCCGGGTCTTCTTCAAGAGCTTTCAAAAAAGCATCTTCATCAAATTGTAATGATGTAGTATCAGATGCAAGAGAGTTTCCGTTAGCTTCTCCTGTTGAAATACCGATTTGAGATAATAAATTATATGCACCGCCATTTGTTGTATTACCGGAAGTTGCATAACTTCTCAAAGTGCGAGTCAAGCTTGTTAAAGATGTTTCACCATGCAAATCTGCACCGGTTGCAGTTACTTCGTCAACTTGAGTCATAACTTTATTATAAGCTTCTATAAACCCTTTTACGGCATCAACAAGTCCGGAAGTATCTTGGCTTACTTTTAATGTTGAATTCTTTGTATTACCTTCGCTGTCAGTACTTACGCCGGTTAAAGTAAGTGTAACACCTGCAATTCTGGAAATATCAGAAGATACAGTATTTGAAGTCGAAGTAATACTTGTACCGTTGATTGTAAGCTGAGCGTTTTGCCCTAATACTTGCGTGTCTGTAAACATCTTTGAGGTAACAACATTTCCGCCTGCATCACGTTCTGTTTCAGTCAAGCCCATTACATCAGTAAAATTACTTGTACCCGCTTCAATGTTTATATAAGAAGCACCTTCTTTTTTAGAAGTGATTGACAACTTACCGGTTGCATCGTCCCAGTAAGCAGTAGCCTGAGCATCTTCGTTATTATTGATTTGAGAAATCAACGAAGATAATGTTGTATTTTCATCAATTGTGAATGTTGCATCACCGATTGTAAATGTACCTGCCGTGATTTGTTCATTAAAACCTGCTTCCGCATCAGTTAACTTGCTTCCGGTATTAGCTTTAAATAACGAATTTGAAGAAGCATAAGTTCCGTCTTCTTGTTTTGCAAGACCTATTAATGAAACAAAGTTAGAAGTATCTGTTGTTGCACCAAAATTTATTGAATCACCTTCATTTTGTGCTGAAAACTTAACAGAACCGTTTTCATCAATTTCTGTTTTAATACCCGCAGCGGCAAGTTGTGATTTCAAATCGCCTAGAGTATCATCATTTTCGATATTAATAGCGGTTTTAGCGCCATTAACATAGACGGTTAATGTACCTTCTTTTATACCGATATTTGCAAGCTTTGTATCGTCGTCTGCAACTGCACTTGCACTTTCTTTAGAAACAGCTTTTGTGAAAGTTGCAAGTTGTTGAACTGTTATATCATAATTTTGTCTTACAGCATCAGAACTGGCTGTAGCTTTAAAAATAGATTCATCAGAAGAAACTGCTGAATTCTTGCTAAACAAGTCAAAAGATCCTCCAAATTTTTTATCAGTCAATTTTTCAAGAGCTGTTCTTAAAGAGTTAAATGTCGAGCGAGTCTCTGTCAGAGTTTCTTTTGATGTTTTTATTAATGCTAAATCAGCCTGAAGTTGTGTTACTTTCTCTTGTTTTACTGAAACAAGAGCATCAACCCAACTGGAAGTATCTAAACCTGATGCTAAGCCACTAAACGATATTGACATATTTCAAAATCCTTTTTGTTTAAATTGGTATATAATATACCATTATAAGCCATGTTGCTAAGGGTTTCAACCCTACAAATGTTGTACTTTGTAACACTTTAAAATCTTTTTTGTATGTAATTTTACAAAACTTTACGAAAAATTTTAGAAAAGAAATTTTGTGAAATAGCTGTGTTATACTAAACATATGAAAATAAATAATGTCAATAACACCACCACTACTTTTAAAGCATTAGTATATAGTCCTAATTCAAAGATTTATACTTCTACTTATTTAACCACCAGAGATAAAGAGATGCTTAAGCAAGCTACAGAAAGGTTAAAAAATACTCGTTTTTGGGATTTAGAAGTTACCGGTGCGGGGTTGCGTATAGCTTCAAAGTTTAATAAGGATGCTTTTTTGGATGAATTTAATATTTGGAAACCGGAATCATATTTAATGACTGTTAATACTATTTATGATGGTCATGCAGAAGGTTGTCAAAAAGGTAAAAGCTGTTCCTTTAATTTGAATTATGGTGGTTGGGGAAGAGCTTTGGATTCATATGAAAAATTTATAAACTCATCAGCTATAGATAGGGCTGTCTATTTAACAGAGCAATTAGAAGACAGAACTATTAATAATAAATTTTCATTAGATCCTGATGGAACAATTACTAATCCCAAAAACTTTTTTCAAAAGCTTTTTAATCTTTAATCTATGAATTAAAAATATCACCGTCAAAATTAAGCCCTTTAGAATTCTCCAATAGCGGAAATTCTTTTATATTATAACTTTTAGCAAAATCAATAGCTTCTGCTCTGGCTAATTCAAGAATTTTAGAATCTGCAACAAGGTCCGCAATAATCATATCCGGAAGCCCGCTTTGACGAGTTCCTAAAAATTCTCCCGGACCACGTATTTGAAGGTCTTTTTCTGCAATAACAAACCCGTCATTAGTTTGTGTCATAATATCGAGTCTTGCTCGAGTATCTTGAGATTTTGTATTTGATGAAAGTATGCAATACGATTGTAAGTCGCTTCTTCCAACACGCCCGCGAAGCTGATGTAATTGCGATAAACCAAAGCGTTCAGCGTTTTCTATAACAATTACGGTTGCGTTTGGAACATCAACCCCAACTTCAACAACAGTAGTTGATACAAGAATATCAAACTCTTTGTTTTTAAACTTTTCCATTACTTCTTCTTTTTCGTCGTTTTTTAATTTCCCGTGAAGAAGTCCAACTTTAAAATTCGGGAAAACTTCTGTTTCCCAAATCTCTTTTTCCTTAGTTGCAGCTTTAGCAGAAAGTGTTTCACTCTCATCAATGAGCGGGTAAACAATATAGGCTTGGCGTCCTTCTGAGACTTCGTGCCTAATCAAATCAGCAATTTGTTTACGTGAGTTTGACATAGTTGTTAATACCGGCTTTCTGCCTTTTGGTAATTCGTCAATAATAGTTAAATCCAAATCTCCGTTCAGCGTAATCGCCAAAGTTCTTGGGATAGGAGTTGCTGTCATAGTTAAGATTTGAGGGTTTTGAGATTTTTTGCGCAAAGCAAGTCTCTGTTTGACTCCAAACCTATGTTGTTCATCGATTACAACCGCACCAAGATTTGCAAATTCAATGTTTTCTTGAATTAAAGCGTGTGTACCGATTGCAATATCAACTTGTCCGTTACGAAGGTTTGTTTCTGAGATTCTGCGTTGCTTTTTACCAATACTCCCCAAGAACAGCTCAACCCTTATCCCTAGCGGATTTAGCCATTTAAACATATTGTTATAATGCTGTTGCGCAAGGATTTCTGTGGGTGTCATTATTGCAGCTTGATAACCGTTTTCGATAGCTGCAAGAAGCATAATTGTTGCGACAACGGTTTTTCCGCTACCAACGTCTCCTTGAAGCAGTCTCTGCATAGGTTTTGTTGAATTTAAATCGTTCAGAATCTCATTTACAGCTCTTTGCTGAGCGCTTGTAAGTTTAAACGGTAACGAGTTAATGAAATTCATAACAAGCCCGTTTTTCTTAACTTCAAGCGGTATTGATTGGAGGTTTTTATTGTTTTCTTCTCTTAAGATTGCAAGTTTTAATTGGATTAAGAAAAACTCTTCAAAAACCAGCGCAAATCTTGCTCTGTTAAGCTTATCTCTGTCATCCGGAAAATGGATTTGACGCAAAGCTTCTCGTTTTTCCATTAAATCATACTTTTTGATAATAAAATTCGGTAAAACTGTTTCTATTTCTGATTCATAAGCTTCTAACACATTATAAATCGCTTTTCGAATTGTTTTAATATTGAGGTTTTCGCTTAATGTATAAATCGGCACGATTCTTGCCAGATTTAGGTTTGACGGCGTAAGTGCTTCATCATCCATCAAAGAATAAGTTGGTTTATCTAAAGTCATCATTCCGTCATAAGAATTGAATTTAGCTGTTCCGGAAACCATAATTCCGGAGCCTTTTGGAAACTGTTTCTTCATTCTTTCCATTACGAATTTTGAAGCTTTTGATGCAAAAAAGTTTAAGCTGATTCTTCCGCTTCCGTCAGCAATTTTAACTTTTACAACACCTAGATTATTCTTAGTTGTATAAGCCTCAACCCCTCTGATTGTACCGAAAATAGTTGTATTCATTCCTTCTTCAAGGTCGCGAATTCTTGTTCTCGTTGAGTAATCTACGTGTTTGCGTGGAAAATAATATAGCAAATCATTTGCAGTATATATTCCAAGCTTGTTTAAAAGGTAAGCAATTTTTGGTCCAACACCTTTTATATAGGTAACGTCCGCTTGAGAAAGCGATTTTTTTTCTGCTGTTGTGACTTCTTCTTTGGGTGGGTCAATATATTGTGTCTTTACTACAGAGACAAATCTCTCTAGCGATTTTTTTCTCGCCGGAAGTGTTTCCATAGGGTAACGCTCAAAGTGTTCAAGAAGCACTTTCCATTTAGGGTTATCCGGATGAAGTTTAATTTCATTGCGAAGAACAGAGCAAATAAAAGATGCAAAAGTCCTATTCCGACCATTAATATTAATGTAGCGGTGTTTAACTTCGATTTCGACAGCTTTTTTAACTTGCTCTAAGTTATCCATGTAAACATTATACTACAGGAGGGAAAAATAAAACGCAGATACAAAAAAAGCCGAAAAATGTTAAAATTTGTTAAAACAACTTATAAAAAAAGCAAAAACAACCATTATTGTGTTTTTATATAGATAGTGTGAAGATGCTAAAAGGTGAAAGGTTCCGATATGATATCTAACGTTGCAAATATTCAACAAACGTCAAACAGCCCGAATTTTAAGGGAAAACTTAGAAAAACAGAAAAAGGGAATAGCTATTACCATACAAATTCAGCGATTAAAATAGGCGGATCATTAGCCGGATTAACCACTTTAGGCTCAGGTTATGAATATTTCAGGACGAAACTAGTAGAAACACGAATAAAAGAAGTTCCTAAAGATAAAATTAAAGTTGTTACTGAAGCAATAAAACATAATAAAAAATTTGCTATTATATCAGGAGTATTAGGTTTAGCCGGACATCTCGGAGCTGCTATATATATCGATAAAAAAAGAAACGAAAACGCAAAAAAACTTGCTGATCTGGATAAAAATACCGATATAAATACTATTATGGAACTCAAAAAAGATACAATGATTTCTCAAAACGATAATGTTGTTCCTGTTTCAAAAGTAGGTGCAAAAAAAGGCGGTCTGTTAGGAGCCGGAATAGGTTTATTATTTGGTATAGTTTCCTCTATCCATAGTTTCGGAATACTAAAAATGGGGCTTGAAGATTCTGCTGAAAAAATACCAAATGAGATTAAAACAGCATTTAAGAATGGCTCAACAAAAGGAGCGATATTATTAACAGCGCTAGCTGCCGGAGTCGGCTCACTTGCAGGTTGGTTACTCGGCAAATGGTCTGATAATATCGCAAATGAAGATACGTTCAAAAACGCTTAGAGTTTGCGGATTTAGTTATAGTTATAGGGTGCCCTGCAATGCACCATTAAAATTTACCCATATTTCTCCTTTCGTGCGTTACAACGCACGCTACCACTTAGTATTGTCGGCTTAGTAAAGCCGACCTACAAAATTTATCTTCCGAGCAAAATGGACAATAAAATACATACTTGAAACATAAAATATTTACATATGCCAATGGATGGAAGAGGCTTGCCGAGTTTCCCAATAAAAAAGAGCCCTTTGATGGACTCTTCTTTATGGAGCTAGAAACTTACCGAAGTTAGAACTTTATAACTTCATAGAAAATTATGAAAAATGTTTAACATTCGAGTTAATTCAATCATTAAAATTATTGAATGT
>CAYSIO010000048.1:0-8128 GCA_964431115.1 uncultured Vampirovibrio sp. | reverse complement strand
ACGTTGGGCATTGGAAAGGTTTAATAGATTTATACCACGCAATATCTTCGCCTTGAGTTTTGAACCAACGCCATTCAGTAATTGTATTAAATAAGCCGAATGTTTTTATACCCAAAGCTCCGGCAAGGTTCATAACCCCGTTATCGGTTGTTACCATTAAATCCATACAATTCATGGCACAAGCTGTATCTTCCCAATTTGAGAAAGTTTTACCAAGTCTTATCAAATTGCAGTCTTCCGGAATTCTATCCATTTGACGCGTTAAATCATCTACTTGGAAACTATAGACTTCAACTTCCGGCATTTGCATTAACGGATATAAAAATTCTAATGGAATATCACGGTCGGTTTCTTTAGATGCAAGTGTACCTTCAAACGCAATACCAATCTTTAATTTGTCGTTATCGTTAATATGTTTTTTCTTATATGCATTAATTTTAGCTTTTGAAACTTTTAAATATCCGTTTGGCTGCGGAATAGTTTTTGGTGTTGTTTCACAAACTATAGGTAAATCCATCATCGGGATATAATAATCGTAATTAATTTTCGGAATATCAGCTTCCGTATAAATATCAACACCAAGATTTGAGCTTTCAAATAAACTTACTAATCCGTTTTGAACAACTAAAGATACTTTTGCACAGCGTTTTTTAAGATCTTCAATAAATCTGGCGAACATAATTGTATCACCAAAACCTTGTTCAAAGTGAACCAGAATGTGTTTATCTTTGATATCTATTTTTATATTCCAACGTTTTTTCTTATTAGAAAATATTGCAGGGAATGCAACGTTTTTCAAGTCTTCTTTTTGGAAACGATGTTGCAAGAATTTGAAACCTTCTGCAAAGCGTAGATGTTTCACCAAATATGCTCCATAAGAGTGTAAATCTGAGTGTGTAGGATTCAAGTACATTAATTTAGCATAGAATTCATCTGCTTTTTGTACTTCGTCAAATTTACCCAATACATAAGCAAGGTTCTTAACAACGATTCTGTTATTTGGTGCAAGTTCGTATGCCTTAGTAAGGTATTCGATTTGTTTTTCTTTGAATCTGTCTTGGTGACAAGTTGAATATAAGTGACCAAGCATATTGTATATTGAAAAATTATTCGGATTTTTAATTATAGCTTTTTCGTAGTATTCAATTGCCTTCAAGTTATCTTTAATATCAGAATAAGTAATATCTGCAAGGTAAATATATACATCTTCCTTGTCCGGAGAAATCTCTTCAAAACGTTTTAAAAATTTAATCGCTAAATCGGCATTCCCCAGTGACTTCATGCAAAGCCCAATGTTTTTATATACATTAATGGGAAAACCTGAGTATTTCATAATATCACGGTAAATTTCAACCGCTTCAACCCATTTTTTGTCTTGTGACATGCTTTGGGCATATTGTAGTGCGTAAGTGATGTATTTATTAATTACCTGATTTTTTTCATTATCAAAAAGCTGTGGAATTATTTCTCTGTATAGTTCCAAACCTCTTTCGTAGTTTTTATTATTACAATGGTGTTCTGCTAAAGCTATGTCAAGAGAATTTACTAAATCTCTTGAATAATCTATAGGAATTTCTTTTTTTACAACTAAACGTTTTGAAACCTGTACCATAATTGCCTCTCAATAACACTTTTACAGCAAAATAATAGCATATTTTTAAACTTTTTAGAAGCTATAATAAGTAAAAATGGGTCTAACGGAGTAATTAAAACAAGTTCAATTGCGGAGCAACGATTTCAGCTTCTGATTCTGCTACTTTTTTACGGGCAGAAAGATTTTTCGAAAAATCTTTTTGCATTTTATTCATAAGCTCAGCAGATCTGTCGATTACGCTAATCGGTAAACCTGCCATTTTAGCTACTTGAATACCGTAACTCTTACTAGCTCCGCCTTGTACAATTTTGCGCAAGAATTCGATTTCGCCGTTTTCTTCCGAAACTGTAATTCTATAGTTTTTAATCTGTGGATAAGTTTTTGTCATTACGTTTAACTCGTGATAGTGAGTTGCAAAAATACATCTGGCTTTTACCTTTGTTGCAATGTATTCTGCTACTGACCAAGCAATGGCAACACCGTCATAAGTACTTGTACCACGCCCGATTTCGTCAATAAGGATAAAGCTTTTATCAGTCGCGCTATTTAAAATATAAGCTGTTTCGGTCATTTCAACCATAAATGTTGATTTACCGAGAGTTAAGTCGTCACTTGCACCAACTCGTGTAAAGATTTTATCTACAATACCTATTTGTGCGTTATCAGCAGGTACAAAAGAACCAATTTGAGCAAGTATCACTATTAATGCATTTTGTCGCATATAAGTCGATTTACCTGCCATATTTGGTCCGGTTAAAATCATAAACTGTGTTTTAGATGAATCTTCAGAAGAAAGCTCTAAATCATTTGGTACATATGAGCCCAATGGAAGAATTTTTTCTAAAACAGGATGTCTTCCGTTTCTTACTACGAAGTCTTTTGAATCATTGATTTCAGGACAAACATAATTTTGTTCGACTGCAATCGTAGCAAAAGAGTTATAAACATCAAGCTCAGCTACGCTTTGTGCAATTTCTCTAATTAGTGTTACAAATTCTTTAGAATATTCTCTAAAATCACTGAATAATTTATATTCTAAATCATTTGCTTTAACTTGAGCGGTTAGCACTTCATCTTCGTGCTTTTTAAGTTCTTCAGTTATATATCTTTCACCGCCGGTTAGAGTCTGTTTTCTGATATATTCAGCAGGAACTTTGCTCAAGTTTGCATTTGTAACTTCAATATAATAACCAAATACTTTATTATATCCGACTTTCATTGTCGGGATTCCTGTTTTTTGCCTTTCTTTTTCCTCAAAATTCTTAAGCCAATTTTCGCCATTGGTCATTAAATCGCGTAAATAATCAAGAGTTTGGTTTACACCTTCTTTGATTAACCCACCCTCTTTTATGAGTATCGGCGGATTGTCAATAATAGTTTTTTTGATTAATTCTGCATATTCTGCAATGTCACCTAATTTGTCTTCAAAGGCTGAAAAAACGTCAATTTCTGCATTTTTAACTATTTCTACCAATCTTGGAAAAGCCTTTAGAGAAGATTTTAAGCTGACAAAATCTCTTGGGCTTGCGGATCCGTTACTCATTCTTGTCGAAAGTCTTTGGATGTCATAAATTTCCCTTAAAACGGAAGAAACATCGGACCTTGCAAAAGAATTTGAGAATAGTTTTTCAACATTTTCTTGACGATTTTTGATTTGCTTAATATCCTTTAACGGCTGACAAATCCAAGACTTAAGAAGTCTTGCCCCCATATTTGTAACAGTTTTATCTATTGCCCAAAGAAGTGAGCCGTATTTATTCTTTTCTCTTAATGTTTCCGTTAATTCCAAGTTCTTTCTGGTATGAGCATCAATTGAAACATAGCCGGAAAGCTCATACAGTTCAATTCTTTCAAATTTAGGGAAACCTTCTTTCATATTTTCCCAAATATAAGCCAACAAACCTGCTGAAGCTCTGTAAGATAGAGGCTGAGACTTATAACCTAAAGCATCTAAATCGTTAAGCTTGAATACAGCTTTCAAATTGTTTTGCGCAAAATCATCTTCAAAAACTCTTGCAGGAACTTTTGAACAGTTATAAATTTTTGTAATCTCTTCCGGTAAATCAACAGTTTCTTCCGGAACAATTTGGAAAGGTTCAAGTTTTAATTTTTTAGCAGGAGCAATAACTTCTGCCGGCTGCAGTCTTGCTAATTCCGTAATTATAGCCTCAAAAGACAGAGTTGCAGCTTTAAATTCTCCTGTAGAAATATCAGTATATGCAAAGCCCCACTTGCCGTTTTCTTCAAACAGTGCACACATATAATTGTTGCTGTTTTGATTAAGGAAATTGCTTTCAAGCAGAGTTCCTGCAGTAATAATACGAACAACACCACGTTTCACAATGCCTTTTGCGAATTTAGGGTCTTCTAATTGTTCACAAATCGCAACTTTCATATCTTTAGCAATAAGTTTTTCTAAATATGTATCTAAAGATTTTACCGGAATTCCCGCAAGAGGAATTCTACCTAAAGAACCGCACTCTCTTCCGGTCAGAGTAAGTTCCAATTCTCTGGAAAGAATTACTGCATCTTCAAAGAATGTTTCGTAAAAATCTCCCATTCTATAGAGTAATAAAACTCCCGGATGTTCTTTTTTTATTTCTAAGAATTTTTGCATAGCAGGAGTTGCTTCTTCTATCGCAACATCCCAAGTATTTATAAGATTGATTTCAGGTTTTGTCATAGTTATAATTGTACATAATACAAATAAAAGGTGCAAGTTATGTTCAGATTAATCAAAATTACTTTTAATGCCGTTTTATTAGTCCTTGCTATTATTGGGTTTAATGCTATCGGCGGACAAAAATATGTTGAAATTGTAAAATATAATGTTACAAATTATTTACAAGAACGTGCAGAAGAGAGTGCAAAAAAGTTTGGAAATTTTTCTAATCTACATGAAGAATTTGAAATAGATAATACGGTTAATCTTTTTGGATACAGGGCTGTAATCGCGGAACATAATGTGTCAGGTCAAAAAATGTGTATTGTGGATTCAAAGAAAAAGCCTTTACTTACACAAGCTGATATAAAGAGTCAGAATTTAGAAAAACAATTGCAAGAACTTGCTGATAAATTTAAATATCAAGCGGTATCTTTCCACGAAATAAAAGTGACTTCTCGAGGTACAATGAATGTCTATGGACAAACCGTTCCTTATGCGAAATTTGAAGCAAAAGCGAATAAGTTGCCGTTTTCAGATTTAGCAGGAGTAGTTGCAAGTGTTACAACCTCTGACGGTTCAGAAAAACTGGCATTAGCAATAAGTGAAAAGAAGAAATATTCACAGCTTATTACTGATGAATTTTTTAAAAATATTACTGAAAAATAGAGAAATTTTATGAGAAATATCGTCGTTTTAATAGTTACATTAATTTTGGGATTTTTACCTGTTTGTGCAAAGGTCGATAAGTCTGGTGCTGATTATTTAAAAAATAAAAAACATTTTGCAATAATGAATCCACTAGCAGAAAATATTGCAGAAAAAGCTATAAAAAAATCTCTGAAGAAAAAAATCGGAGCAGGAAGATACAAGGTTAAATTTGAAGCTTATACACTTTCAAGCTTGAGAAAAGGGGTTTTTAAAAACTTAGAAATAATCGGAAAAAATGTAGAAATTGAAGAGATTGAAATCCCTTATTTAAACCTTAAAAATGAAACGCAGTATAACAGAATAGATATTAATTCTGATCCTGTGGAAATAATATCAGATATGATATTTAATTACACAATGGAATTGGATGAAAAAAGTATAAATCAGGCTTTAAAGCATAAAAGTTTTGAAAAGAAATTACAACGGGTAAATAAACTTGCGTATCCTTTGTTTACTTTGCAAGAAGTGAAAACCAGAATTCGTCACGATAGATTATATGTAATTATGGAATACAATCTTCCGCTTGCTTCCAGCAAAAAGAATAAAACATTTATGGTTTCTACCGGATTCAAGGTGGATAACGGTAAGATTAGAGCGGAGAATGTGAATATAGATAAAGCATATGGAAGTCTTCCTCTTGATAAAGTTACGAATTTAATAAATTTAATAGATCCGCTGACTTTTACATTAGATTTGCTTAAAGATAAGAAATGTAACGGCAAAATCGAAAATATTAAATTTGAAGATAATAATATTAAAATTAATGGTAAAATATATATTGAAGGAACGGATAAAAATAAAATTTTATCAGCGCCTGCAAAATAAAAGGAGAGTGAATATGAATTTTTCTCAAAGATTAGGATTGTTTATTTTGATAGCAATTACAGTAAGCTATATTTATTTCTCTTTTTTCAATGACAAAGATTTTAATATTTCTACAAAAGTTAATCAGGAAGGAACGCAAGCATATAATCCTTTTGAAAAAACTGCTGATGTTGTGGAGAAGACGGAAAATAAACAAGAAAAAATTGTTAAAATTTTCATTTTAGATTCAACAGGAAAACTTAGGGCGGTTAATCGAACTTGTAATGCTGAAACAGAAGTTTCTTGCTTTAAATATGCAATAAAAGAGCTTATGTCTGCTCCTAGTAAATGGGAAAAATCAAAAGGTTTTACCTCAGAGATTCCGCAAGGAACAAAAGTTCTTTCCGTAAGAGAATCTTCTAATAATGTGTTGATAGATCTATCTTCAAACTTTGAGTCCGGTGGTGGTGCAGAAAGTACTTATACCAGAATTGAGCAGATTATAAAAACCGCAAATGCTAATACTTCTCTTCCGGCATATTTGTATATAAACGGTAAACAAGCAAATGTAATCGGCGGAGAGGGGATAATGATAAAACAGCCTCTTAACGAAAGGTCATTTGATGAATAATGAAATAAAAAAAGACCTAGAATATTATATGAATCTTGATTGGACCCTTATTGAAGGGACTGATTTGGATTTTAACGGAAATCCTTATCATTATATTGAGATTAAGGAAATTCCGAGTTTTATTTTTTGTGCAAAAACAAGAGAAAAAGCTCTTGAAAACTATAAAAAACAATTACGTTTATCTTTAATGCTTATGCTTGAAGATGGTGATCATATAATTGAACCCGGTGAGGAAACAGAAGACGATATAGATTGGGAAAGCATATGTCCTTAACAAATATTTCGCAAATATTTATATCAAAAATGACGGCTGATGATATTGAAAATGTTGTTCAGATTGAAGCTGAAGCTTATGGCGAACATCATTGGTCAAAGTCTTCTTTTTATGATGAGATGCAAAATAATTTGGCAAAATATTATGTTGCAAAAACTCCTGACGGAGAACTTGTCGGTTATGCCGGCACTTGGCATATTATTGACGAAGGACATATTACAACTATTGCGGTTAAAAAATCTCATCTCAGACAGCATATAGGTGAAGCAATTATTGTTAAAATTATAGAAGATTGCTACAGTGCAGGTATTAAATATTTAACTCTTGAGGTTAGAGTATCGAATGAGCCGGCAATTTCTCTATATTCAAAATATGGCTTTAATTCTTTAGGCACACGAAAAGGTTATTACCAGGATAATAACGAAGACGCATTAATTATGTGGACTGAAAATATTTTTTACGATAAATTTAAAACTAAGTTTTTAGAAAACAAAGAAAAATTAAATAATTTGATTGAAATAAAATGACAAAAAGAATATCAAAACAATTAAATAGCTTTAAATACAAAGGTGAGCCGGTAAAAATAACAATAGGCACACTGCTTTTGACCGCTTTGTGTATTCTTTTGTTAATTATTGCAACTTTCACTCAAATAACATTCTCACATTTTCATATTCCTATAGATGCAATTCCTTTTTTGAGTAAAGAACCTACTGATTATGAAATAATGAATCATTTTACAAAAACTTATAGATATATTCCGCAAATACCGACAGTATTTTTTATTGTTGGTTTGTTAGGTCGTAAATTCGGGATTTTAGCAATATGTGGATATATTATACTAGGAATGTTTTTCCCTGTATTTGCTCTTGGTGGTGGTGTTACATATTTATTTGAATACGGATTTGGATATATTTTAGCATTTATTCCTGCAATATTCTTTTCCGGAACTCTTTTGAAAGTAAAGACAGATTTTCTGAGAATAGTACTGTTATCAACACTTGGAGTCCTTGCAATTCATATTCTCGGAGTTTTGTATATGCTATTTATCGCAACTCTACGACACGCTCCTATGGATTTAATTTCGAGTTGGATTGCATCTCAAAGCGGTGTGCAAATATTATATGATATGTTTTTCTCAATTCTTGCTATTTATTTAGGAAGATTTTCCAGAAAACTGCTTTGGTTGATTATGTGCTAAGTCTAAAATGTAAAGTCAAAAAGTTCTTTCATGTCAACTTCAAGAGCGTTGGCGAGGTTTGTCATGGTCTGAATGGTAACATTTGCTTCGCCGCGTTCAATTTGGCCGATATAATTGAAATTCATATCGACAATTTCAGCAAGCTTCATTTGTGAAAGTTTTTTCGATTTTCTTATATAAGCGAGTTTTGCTCCAAATTTTTTCTGTAGGTTTTCATTTTTAGCCATAACAAAAGTATAGCTTTATTCTCA
>CAYSIO010000047.1:7748-8171 GCA_964431115.1 uncultured Vampirovibrio sp. | reverse complement strand
TTGACAAACTAAGACGTGGATATGACAGATTAATCAACATCTGGGGTGCTGACCATCACGGCTATGTTGCTCGTGTAAAAGCATCAATTGAAGCTTTAGGATACGACCCTTACAAACTGGAAGTGCTTCTTGGACAACTTGTAAATCTTGTAATAAACGGTGAAGAAGTTCGTATGGGCAAACGTAAAAATATGGTGACGTTAGATGATTTAATTGAAGAAGTCGGTATCGATGCAACTCGTTACTGGATGGCGATGAGAAATATTGATATGACTTTGGATTTTGATATTGAATTAGCTAAACGTTCAACTGATGAAAACCCTGTGTTCTACGTACAATATGCTTATGCAAGAGTTTGCTCAATTTTAAGAAACGCTATTTCTGAAAAATTAAATACAGAAACAGGCGAAAAAACTCCTGCTC
>CAYSIO010000047.1:0-7738 GCA_964431115.1 uncultured Vampirovibrio sp. | reverse complement strand
TTGGTTAAAAACTTTGACAAAGAGGCGTTCTTAAAAACTGCGGATTGTGCAAAATCATTAGTTCTTAAACTGGAAGAATTTAAATCAGTAATCGTGCTTTCTGCTCAAAACAGAACAGTATATACAATTTGCAGATATGTTCAAGAGCTTGCTGCTGAGTTCCATTCATTCTATAACGCAAACAGAGTTATTTGCGACGATAAAGAACTTATGAAATCAAGATTGGCGTTAATGGTTGCAATCAAAACAACCTTAAAGAATGCGCTTGATATCCTTGCAGTAAGCGCACCGGAAAGAATGTAGTTACTTTTTCTTTAGTGGCAAATAAAATTGTAAGTTGGGTATACCTGCCCAACAAAATAAGAGGAAATGAATATGATTAAAACAGAAAACCTTGAAAATGCTTACAAAACTTTATTGGAATGTTATAACGATTATTTAGCGAATCAAAATTCTGTTTTATTACAATATATTGCTGATTCTTGTGTTAAAAGATTTGAATATACTTTGGAAACGGCTTGGAAATTAGCAAAAAAAATCTTTATAAAAAAATATGGAAAAACTGAACAAGAGTTGACTATTAATAATATTTTTCGATTTATGCAGGGTTATGGATATGCTGAGAATTGGGAAACTTGGAGAGATTATTATCAAAAAAGAAATAATACCGCACACGAATATAGCCTTGAAAAATCACGTCAACTAATGGAAATCATTCCAAGTTTTATAAAAGATGTTGAATTCTTTTTAAATAAACTTCAAGAGGAAAATTGATGAAAGGCGTTACAGAAAAAGAATTAGAAATTATAAAAGATATTTTGTTGCCTTTTAGAGAAAAATATGAATTTTTTGCGTATGGCTCAAGAGTTAGAGGTGATTTTCGAGAACTTTCTGATTTAGATATTATGATTAAAGGTGCAAATCCTGCAAAACTAGAAAATATAGAAAAATTAAAAGAAGATTTTGATAATAGTAATTTACCCTATATTGTAAATATTGTTGATTATTTTTCTTTAACAGAAAGTTTCTATGATATAATAAAAGAAGATTTAACAGATATTTAAGGAGTGTGTGAAATGAAAGTACAAGGGGTAAATACAGGGACAATCAACAATCAAAGCAATGTGTCGCATAAAGCGTATTTTAAGCCGAATGCTGAGTTTAAAAAATTATGGGCATTCAGACCCACAAATAAAGAAGCATACCTTGATAAGCTACAAAAAGTTAAATCTGTACTTCCAAACCACGAGATAGAAATTATCAAATCCGGTAAAACTTTATTTGACGAAAAGATGAAGGACTACTATTTGCTTTTCAATAATATTACTAAAAAATCTTTTGGAGTAATGATTGCAGCGACTTCTGTCAGGAACCATTTAGAAACAGTATTGGAATGTTTATTAGAAAAAAATGAAAGAACTGAAAACTTTTTCAAGGCAGATATGGATACAATTGACTTTAAACTAATAACAAGTGAAAACTTATAGAATTGTAAACTTGTAGGTTGGATTTACTAATCCGACAAAATGAAAATTATGATAGACAACATTGTACAAGCATTAATAGACGCGAATCAGCCAAGAAGTGAATTCGTAGAACTTATGGAACAGTTCCAAGACCCTTATCTTGTGCTTATTGGTTGCATTTTGAGTTTACGTACAAATGACAAAACAACTTATCCTGCGACTTTAAGGATGCTTGAACTTGCAAAAACACCTCAAGAAATGATGAGGGTAAATGTGGAAGATTTAGCCAAAGCAATCTATCCCGTTGGTTTTTATGAAAATAAAGCAAGGCAGATTATTGAGCTTTCTCGTCAAATTGTTGAAGAATTAGACGGAAAAGTGCCTGACGAAATAGAAGATTTAATCAGGTTTAACGGAGTCGGACGAAAAACTGCTAATCTTGTGCTTGCAAAAGGATTTAATAAACCTGCAATCTGCGTAGATGTGCACGTTCATAGGATTTTTAATCGCTTAGGCTATATAAAAACTAAGAACCCTGAAGAAACTGAATTTGCGTTACGTAAAAAACTTCCCCAAAAACATTGGCTTGATATAAACACTCTTTTAGTCACTCACGGACAAAATGTTTGCAAGCCTCAAAAGCCAAAATGCTCAGAATGTCCGATTTCTGAATGGTGTAAAAAAATTTTTTATTAAGAACTTTATTTTTCTTTTCTAATATCAAGAGTTTTCATTGTTTCTGCTGCTACCTTAGCCTCCTTATAGAACTTAGGGAGTAAGCACTTGATAAAACCAAAGAAACCTGCAGTGACACCTAGTACAACACCTGCGCCATTAGCTAGCACTTTTGTCATTTTCTTCGAATTACGGGTTAAATAGCCGGGAATTGCAAAACCTGCAAGACCAAGTCCTATAAATGTAGCGTATGCTTTATATTTCTTTTTCTTTAATTTTTCAGGATCAAGACTTTCCTGAGCAAATTCATTAAGTCTTAAGGCCGTTTTCTCAAAAGTATCATTATCTTTATCGCTTACTGAAATTTTTATCATTTTATTTGAATCAGGATCAGGTGCTAAATAAAGTTGCCGATTGTCAGAAGTCATTCCTAACTTCTGAATTCCCAGATTAAAATTATTATTTATATTGTCTGCCATAATACTAATCTTTCATATTTATTATAAAACATAAACAATAAAAAAATTGCGTTATAAAATTAATTTCTCATTTTATCTTTTTGCAAAATTTAAAGCATTAAGAATGTTTTTTAGTGTTTTAGTTGCATTTGCATTTGAATCAATAAACGGTACTAGACTATCACTATAATCTAAAATTTTTCCTTTTTTATTCTGCTCAAAAGAGAAACAGTTGCCATTTTCCTTTGTAAAATATTTAACGATTTTATCTCCTAAAGTATATTTTTTCAATTTTGTTATTCCATATTTTTCACGCATAGGAGATTTTGCACCATATTCAATTGTTGTTTCTAAAAAATCTTTTCCTGCGGCACTTAAATAAGAACAACTTATAGGTTTTGCAACCCTTTTTGCAATTTTTGTACCTGTTTTTTCTAATACAGTAGAGCTAATAATTGTCATAATACACACCTTCCTTTTTTATTTGCTATTTATATTTCTACTATTTTATTCTGTTACGACTCTTTCAGAAAAAGTTGTTGTTTTATGTGGAATAGCTTCTTCATCAAAAACATAAACCTTACCTTCAAATTCCCACGTTTCTGGTAGAACCATTGTTGTAGGTTGTTTTGCAACAGTTGAATCCCCATAAAGTTTTTCTTTAATTTGATGAGTCATTTTTTCGGCAGTTTCTATATCTACACCATATTTAGCCTGTAAAATAGATGTCCAATATTCGCCTGCACCAACTTTATATTCAATAAGTTTAGTATCATTACCGAAAATATCATTGTAAGGATTTTTTTCTATCTTAACTTCAGCATTTTGTGGAACTTCTGTTTTTTCTACATTTTGTGTTGTGGTAGATGTAGTTTCTTGTTTTTGAATTTCAGCTGGAACAATTTGCTCCTCGCTGTACATTTCATTAGCTAAAACTTGTTCTTCAACAGATTTTAATTGTTGCATTTTTGCTTCTGTTGAATTTGTTAAACCATCATTCTCAATAGAAGTTTCAATATCTCCATAAAATCTTTCATTTCTATTATTGATTGCAAATCCAAATTCTTTTAATAAGTCTTTAACCTCGCCTTTTGATAAAGTTTCTCCGGCGTTATTATTTTTAATTTTTTCATTAATGCTTACAACTAAATCTTCAAATTCGTGAGAAGTTATTGAACCTTTTGTTTGTATATTAGAATCTTTTCCTGTTTTTAATGACTCAACCCAATTAATTGTATAGTCATTAAAATATGGCTGAAAAAGCTCTTTTAAATCAGTTTTAGTTAAACACGATTTATACATAATTTCTTGCATTCTAGGTGGTAATTCTTTATAATCACTAAACATTGTAAATTCAACATTATTTTTAGCAGCAAGAGCTGTAATTAATTTGTCATCTACAAAACTTTTCGCATTTTCAAATTCTTCTCTTGATATCTTGCCTTGATTTAATAAATCTCCCAAAGCAACTTCAATCTCCCTTTTTACAACTCTAGTATCTCCAGAGTATGATGTGCTTAAAATCGTTTTTGCTACTAATTCAGTTATTTCATTTCCCATAATGATAGATGCTCCTTTTTAAATTTTGTATAATGAAATTTGCATGTAACACAATTGATATTGTGTTACATCAAGGGTAAATGAATAATAGTCGAAAACTCTTGTAAATAAAAAGTTCTATGCTAATCTTTGCGTATCAAATAAAAATATATATTTTAGAATTTATGTAAATAATTGTTACATATAATTTTTAAAAAAGGCAATTTTATTGTGGTAAAATACTTTTATATAATGTAACACAATATCAATTGTGTTACATTAGAGTGGAGTGTAAAACAATTACTATTGGCGTATTTGCACCTAATTAAGACAAATTTTATTTTTCTTTTCTAATATCTAGAGTTTTCATTGTTTCTCTTACTTTTTGTGCGTTTTTAAAGGTATTAGGAGCTACAATATGCTTAAAGCCAACTATAGCTCCCGCCAAAGCACCAATAACTCCACCTCCAACAACAGAAAGAGCCTTTGTTAAAGTTTTTGAATTGCGAGTTAAATATCCCGGTATTGCCAAACCTATTGCACTTGTTGCAAAAGTTGTAGCAATAACTTTTAGTCTTTTTTTCTTTAAAACTTCAGGTGTAAAATCTTCTTGTCCACTTTCATTAAGATTTGATACAGCTTTTTCAAAAGTATCTTTATCCTTATCACTTACCGAAATTTTTATTGTTTTATTAGAATCAGGATCCGGCATAGTGTAAAGATGTCTATTATCAGAAGTCATTCCCAACTTCTGAACTCCAATATTAAAATTGTTATTTACATTGTCTGCCATAATACTAACCTTTCATATTTGTTATAAAACCGAGTAAATTATTTTTTTACGTTTAAAAAAAGATTTTTACCATTTTTGACCGACTAGCTTTTCTTGCTTCTTTTTCCAAGATATTTGACCTATATTTATATAAAGTATTTTAAGTATAAAAATTGTGCAAGTATATTTCTAAGTTAAATTAGAAAAATTAGTTTTGTAAGTACAATCAACTTTTGGTGCAAAATTTTTCCAAAAATCGTGTATCATTTTTTGCATAGAACCTTCTAATTTAAGTTTTTTAAAAATATTAGAAATTTTTATCGCTTCTTCCTTTGTATAAGGATTTTTTTCTAAAGCTTTTATCATTTTTCTATCACCAAAAGGGAAACATTTTTTATGAAGGCCTTGTTCTATTCTAGCTTGCATATCTATTGGGTACAATTTAGCCATATCTTTACTGTATCTTTCTGTTGCGTAACTCCCTTTGCCTAATTTGATAACTAAATCGATTTTATCATTCCAACTTTTAGGTAATAACGTGAATAATCTGCTATCCGTTGGTATTGTTGCTAATTCTGAAAATTCTCCATTTTTATTATATGCAACAATTTTCCCTAATTTATTTCCTATCATTGCAAAATAATCTTGTAATGATATTGGAAATGATATTTCTCCGTTCCTAGAAGGATGTCCATGTACTATTGTTGCTCCTTGTAGCTCATCTTTAAATCTTGATAAGTCACAACTGCTAGCATCTCCATTAACTTCGCCTATAACTATATTTTTCTTAATTAAGACTGCTTTTTCAAATGGTTGAGGTTGTTTTAAAGCTGCTACTGCTCTATTTTTAGCATATTCCATAGCAACATCTTTTGATTGGAAATTTATTTTCCCATCTGGTCTAATCCAACCTAACTTTTTAGGTTCGATTGATTTTGGTGGAGCCCATTTTAAAGGAGCTTTTCCCCATTTTGCTAGTTTTGTTGCTATTTGTACACTTGGTGCCATAAAATTATTCCCTTGATAAAATAAAAACATCTTAATGCCAAAAATTACGCACTATAATATTTTTCTTAAACATTCGTATCCAATTTCATAGGCTTTGGTGTTTTTGCCATACCATTAGTAGTTCTTAAATCAACCCATTGTTTATACATTTTGGATAGCATATTATCTGAATAATCTAACCCACGTCCTTTTGTCATTTTTTTATGAATTTCTCTTAAAGCTAAAGGATAACCTCCTGTCTCAGCATATGTATATGATGGAAACAAAGAATCACAATAATCGGCTTCTTTAATAACTCTTTGAGCTTCTGGTTGTCGAATTTTTAGTAAATATTTTTTTGCAAAAGAAACCCCGTCTGATTCTGGAATTGCTTTATAAGAGAGTTTCTCTAAATAATACTTGTTACTAATAATTTCTCTTTCTGCTAATAAGCAGTTATTTTTATCAAAAACTCTTAGAAAACTACTTTCAGTTGGACTTTTTGCCCTTGTTAAAACCGATTTAACTCCGTTTGCAAATACTTTAACTTGTTGAACGCTTGGTGCCATTTTTATTCCCCCTATTATTTATATATAGGCGGAGCAAGTGCTCCACCTTATTTATTCTTATTTGTTAATATTTTCTAATTATTCTGTTTGATTTGCTAGTTTTGCCATATCTACCCCACGACCAGAATCCCAAATATTATAAGCTATTGAACCAATACTAGTTCCCATAAGGGCTGCGCCTAATAGAGCAATACCTGCGGTTGCCGGATTTGTTAAACAACATAAACCTAAAAATGCAATAGTACTTTTTACTGCAGTGCCAACAGCAGATGGTGCATTTTTATCTGCATATTCTTTTACCTCATCTGGTAACATCTTTTTTTCTTTGCCATTTGAAAACTTGACCATATAATTACCATCATCTGTTTTTTCAACAGATACCACATCTGGAAAAACTTTATCAATTATAGAGCCTTTTTCTGTGATATCAGCCACATTTGTGATATTGTAATGCTGCAATAATGTTGGTAATTCTTTGTCATTAATTACGTTATCTCCGTTAGGATTAAACTTTTCTCCTTGAAATTTAATTAAATCTCTTGCTTCTTGGTTTAGTGCTTGAATGTAAATTGCCATAATTTTCTCCTTTCTTGTATTCTCGTGTTAATTTAAATATTTTATTTAATGTAACAAAATAGGTATTGTGTTACATTAGAATATCCCTGTTTTATGCCTAGAAAGCAAATAAACACGAGGTGTTAGTGATTTGTGGTAAAAAATGAATAAACAGTCTTTTATGTAAAGAAATGTAACAAAAACTTTAGCAAAAAAGGCAATTTTACAGAGAAAAAATACTTTAATAACATGTAACACAATACCTATTGTGTTACATTGTATTGCCCTTTAAAAAGGGTATGCCTAGTGGTCATGAGAGAATTTTGTTTTTATTTATTTAGGTACAATACTACATTTATCCCTAAAGAGAAAATGATTTAAGGTTAGAATCAATCATATCTTGATTAATTCCAATATATCTTAGGGTTACAGTTGGAGTTGAATGATTAAAAATAGTTTGCAGTAGCGCAATATCTTTTTTCTCTTGATAAAAATGATAGCCAAAAGTTTTTCTTAAAGTATGAGTTCCTATTTTGGTTGTTATACCCGCCTTTTCACACGCTCTACTAATAATCCTATATGCTTGAACTCTTGTAATTGGTCGGTCGCCTTTTTTACTTTTAAATAGCCATTCGTCAGGAGATTTACCTTTAGTGTAATTGTTTAATAATCTTTTATAAGCATAGCTAACAGGAAATCTTTTGTTTTTTTGAGTTT